>JAKAOD010000198.1 GCA_021823365.1 Actinomycetes bacterium
GGACGCCGGCTGGCGCCACCTCGAGTGGCCGCTGTCGCCTGCCCCCGCCCGGGCGCGCCTCCAGGAGGCGGCCCGGGAGGAGGTGATCGTCGAGCACGGCCGGATCGACCTCGAGGACCAGCCGGCCTCCTGCTACCTCCCCGCCGTCCGCGTGGCGGCGCTCATCGAGCACCGGATCTCGGTGGAGGAGCGCTACGAGGAGGCCGTCGAGGTCTGGGTCGACGGTCGCAGGGGCACCACCCTCGCCGATCGCATCGCCGAGCAGCTCGCTGCTCTTGCCGGCAGGCCGGGCCGGGGCGGCGGTCACGCCCACGCCGAGGCGGAGCTCGACCGCGCGCTCGAGGCGGCCCACGCGCTGCTCGCCGGGCGCGCCGCCGGGCGGCAGGCGGTGCTCGTGCGCGAGGCGCGTGCCACCTTGGCACGCGAGCGTGGGCGGGTCGACGCCTACTACGAGGCGGCGCTCGCCTCGATCGCCACCCGGCGCGCCGGCGCCGCGCCGGAGCGGGCACGGCTCCTCGACGCGCAGGAGGAGGCGACCCGGGCCGAATGGTCCCGGCGGCTCGGCGAGACGGAGGAGAAGTACGCCGGCAGCGTCGAGATCCGCCCGTTCCTGCTCCACGTCGTCGAGATCCCGGGCCTCGCCGTGCCGGTGAGCGTGCGGCGCGGGCCGCGACGTTTCGACCTCCGGCTCGACTGGCTGCTCCCCTTCGCCTGCTACCTGCCGCCGACCTGTCCCCACTGCGGTGAGCTCGCCCCGCTCGTCGCTGGCCGGGACCGCCTCGGATGCCGGGCCTGCCTGCCGCGGCCGACCGGCGACGGCACCGCTGCCCGTCCCGCGGGCGCTGGTCGGGAGACCGCCGCCGCCGCCGGCGGTGAGACAGCCGTTCCCGGCGCCGGCGGAGCGGCAGGCGACGACGGCGATCGCGCCGCCGAGTCGGCGGGGGAACCGCGCCCGGCAGAAGCCGGCGACGAGCAGCTCGAAGCGCCGCGCTGCCCGCCGGTCGACGCGGCGCGCGCCGAACCGGCGTCGCGGCCGGTCTCCTCGGCCGTCCAGGATCGGCTCGTCGAGAAGATGTGGCGGGGTGTCGCGACGGAGCTCTGGCAGGCGGTCGCCCGTGGCGAGCGGTGCCGCCTGGTCGCCCCCCGCTCTCCCCTCGAGGCCCTCTACCGATGCTACGGGCCCGAGGGGCCCCTGGTCGCGGTCGGGCTGCCGGCCGACGCGTGGCCGCGGGGCGTGCAAAGCTCGCCGCCCGAAGGGCAGGCGGGCGAGGTGCTCGCGACGTCCGGCTTGGTGCGCACGAGCGAGGGAGTCGTCCAGTTCAGCCTGCGGTGGCGCGTCGCCGGCAAGCGACCCTTGCTCGTCGAGCTGCTCCCGGGACGGGTCGCTGCCGGAGCGGGGCTCCCGCCGCGGCGCATCCTCGCCGGCGCGTCCAGCGAAGCCCCGACGCCGCCCGGCCTCGGGCCGGTCGAGGCGCGCCTGTGGCGGCACGAGGCCGACGAGGAGGGAGTGCCGTTCGCCGTCCGCTGCCTCGCCCTCTACTGGCGGATCCAGGGCCAGCGCCGGCTCCGCGAGGTCGGCGACGGGGCGCTCGCTGCCGCCGTCGCCGTGCTGGTCCGGCGCCACTCCGCCAGGCGCCCGGGCCTGGAGGCGGTCGCACACCGCCACAAGGTGCCGACTGCCGAGGTGCGGCAGGCCTGCGAGGTCGTCGAGCAGGTGCTCGGCGCCGTCGCGGCGCGCCTGTGGTAGGCGCCCTACCACAGCGTGGCACCATGCGGCCCCACGGCGAGGTTGGCCGACCACTACAGCTTGCGCCTGCCCCCGGGAACCAAGCAGCACCTTAGCGACCAGGACCGCCGGGGACAGCGGGCACTGACCGTGACACCTCGCCGGTAGCATCGGCCGCGGTGAAGACGGTCATCCTCGATCCTCCGCCCGTCGAGGTGGAGCAGCTCGTCGAGCGGCGCAGGCGGCTCGGCCTGGACCACTTCGACGAGGTCTGGGAGGGCGTCTACCACATGGTTCCAGCGCCGAAAGGCCAGCATGGCTTCGTCGACGACCAGCTGGCCTACGTGCTTCGCCCCTACGCCGACCGGGCCGAGCTCGCCGGCAGCGGCCAGTTCAACCTCGGCGAGGTCGACGACTTCCGCGTGCCGGACCGGGGCTGTCACCGCCGGTTCGACGGGCAGCAGGTCTGGTTCCCGACGGCGGCGCTCGTCGTCGAGATCCTGTCCCCCGGCGACGAGACCTGGGAGAAGCTCCCCTTCTACGCCACCCACGGCGTCGAGGAGCTGCTCGTCGCCGACCCGGAGGGACGGAGCATCCGGCTGTTCCGCCTGGCCGGCGAGGATGGGAGCGCGGGCTATGAGGAGACACCGGGCAGCGAGCTCCTCGGCGTCGGGGCGAGCGAGCTCGCATCGGCGGTCCGCTGGCCCTGAAGGGCGGCCCGGCGAAGGACGAGGCACGGCGGCGTCAGGTCCCCGGGCTCGACGCCGCCCGGCGAGGCCCCCCGGGGCGCGGCCCGACGGGACGAGGTCAGGGTGAGCCGTGCCCCCGGACGAAGGCTTTGCGCCTCGCCGGTCTCAGGCGAGCGGGTTGTTCCAGCGCGCCTCGGGAAAACGGGCGAAGTCGGAGTCGGCCGACTGGACCACCGCGCCGACCTCGATCGCGAGCGCGGCAAGCTGGGCGTCCGTCACGAGGTTGCCGGTCACGTGGTGCGTCGTGAGCAGCTCACCGAGCAGCACCGCGGTGCGCTCGCCGGCGGGTGGAACCCAGGTCGACGGAGCGTCCAGCCAGGCGGCCACGTAGCCCCAGGCCTGCGCGGCGGTGAGCGGTCGCTCGCAGACACGGGGATGGGTGCTGATCCGCACGAACGCGCCGATCGTCTGCCACGGCAGGGCCACCCGGCGATCGCCGTTGAGCACCTCGGTCAGCCACTCGGCGGCCCGGGCGTGGTCGGGCGACTCGCTGTCGACGGCGTAGAGCAACAGGTTCGCGTCGAGCAGCACGGCTCAGGGCCTGTCGAGCAGGTCGAGCACCTCGCCGACATTCGAGACGTCGATCTTCAGGCCGAGCTTCACGCCCTTGTGGACGTAGCGCTTGCGCGCCGCCGGCCTCAGGCCCGCCCGCACGAGCGCGTTGACCGCTTCGCTCAGGCCGAGCCCGCGCTCCGCGCGGAGCCGCTCGACGGCGACTCGGACATCCTCGTCCAGGTCCACCGTGGTGCGCACGATGCGCATAATAGCGCGTCATGATGCGGCGCAGGGGCCGGCCGCCGGCGGCGCGGCGGAGCGCGGGCAGGGGAGCCCGGCGCCCTGCCCAGCGTCCAGCTAGGATGTCTGCTATCCGGACTCGTTGTCCGAGATATGGACAGCCGGGCGAGCCCAGGCGTCTCGGAGAATCCAGACGGCCCGGAGCACCCGGACGGGAGGTGCAGCGATGCAGGGGCGGATCGTCCTCACCGAGGTGTCGCTCCGCGACGGTCTGCAGGAGCTCGACGGGTTCGTCCCGACGGCGGACAAGGCCGAGTGCGTCCGGCGCTTCGCCGCCGCCGGCCTCACCGAGATCGAGGTCACCTCGTTCGTCCGCCCCGATCGCGTCCCGCAGCTCGCGGACGCCGACGCCCTCTCGGCACTCGTCGAGCCGGTCGCGCACCCCGGCTACTCCGCCCTCGTGCTCAACGCGAAGGGGCTCGCACGGGCGCTCGCCGCCGGGTACCGCGCCGTCGCGCTCGCGATCTCCGCCTCGGAGGCCCACAGCCGGGACAACCTGGGCCGTTCGATCGCCGAGGCGGTCGAGGCGGCGCAGGCGATGATCGCCACGGCGAAGGAGGGGGGCGCACGGGTGCGCGCCGGGATCTCGATGGCCTTCGGCTGCCCGATCGAGGGCGAGGTGCCCGTCGAGCGGGTGGAGTCGCTCGTGCGCGCCCTCGCCGCCGGCGGCGCGGACGAGATCACGCTCGCCGACACCGTGGGTCGCGCGGCGCCGGCGGACGTCGCCGAGCGCGTCGCCGCGGCCGCCGCGGTGACCGGAGAGGCGCCGGCGCTCCACCTGCACGACCGGCCCGGCGGTCTCGGCGACAGCGTCGCGATCGCGCTCGAGGCCGGCGTCGTCCACTTCGACTGCTCCCTCACCGGGATCGGGGGCTGCCCCTTCTCACCGGTCGCCGTCGGCAACCTCGCGACCGAGACGGTCGTCGAGGCCCTCGGCGCCGAGCGCACAGGCCTCGACCCGGCGGCGATCGGGGAGGCGGCGGCGTTCCTCGCCGGAGTGGTCGCCCGCGCCGAGCCGATCGCGCTGCGACCGTGACGGGCGCCGGGCCGACCGCCGCCGGCGCCGTGGCGGCGCCGGATCCCTGCGCCGGGCCTCTCGCGGGCTTCCGGGTGCTCGAGGTGGGCTCGCTCATCGCCGCGCCGTTCGCGACCCGGCTGCTCGCCGATCTCGGGGCCGAGGTGCTGAAGATCGAGCCACCCGGCGGAGACCCGCTCCGGACGTGGGGACCCTCGGCCCCGACCGGCTCCAGCTGGTGGTCCTACGCGCAGAATCGCGGGAAGCACCTCGCCTGCGTGAACCTCCAGCTCGACCAGGGCCAGGCCCTCCTGCAGCGCCTGCTCGGCGTGGTCGACGTCGTGGTCGACAACGTCCGGCCCGACCTGCGCGTGCGCTGGGGGCTCTCTCCCGACCTCGTCGCCGAGCGCTTCCCCTCTCTCGTCTACGTCGCGATCTCGGGCTTCGGGCTCACCGGTCCGAAGGCGGACCAGCCCGGCTTCGGGAGCGTCGCCGAGTCCCTCGGGGGCTTGCGCTTCGTCAGCGGCGACCCGGACCGGGCGCCCGTCCGGGTGGGGATCAGCATCGGCGACACGCTCGCCTCCCTCTACGCGGTCATCGGCGCGCTCGCCAGCCTGCTCGCACGTGACCGGGATCCCGAGCGCCGCGGCGAGGTCGTCGACGTCGCCCTCACCGAGGCCGTGTTCTCCGTCATGGAGTCCGCGCTCCCCGACTACGTGCACGCCGGCGTCGTGCGCGCCCGCGCCGGCAACCGGCTCGCCAGGGCCGCCCCTTCGAACGTCTACCGGACCTTGGACGGCCACTACGTCACGATCGGGGCGAACTCCGACAGCCTCTTCAAGGCGCTCATGGGGGTGATGGGCCGTGACGAGCTCGCCGGCGACCCGCGCTTCGCCGACAACGGTGGGCGGGTCGAGCACCAGGACCTGCTCGACGAGCTGATCGGGGACTGGGCGGCGACGCTCGACCGGGCATCGCTGCTCGCGCTCTTGAGCGAGCACCACATCCCGAACGGTCCGGTCCAGAGCGTCGCCGACATCGTCGCCGACGAGCAGTTCCTCGCCCGCGAGATGTTCGTCAAGGCCACCGACCCCTCCGCGCCGGAGCTCGGCCCGATCGCCACCCCGCGGGCCGTGCCGCGGCTCGTGCGCCGCCCGTGCCGACCGTCCCGGACGGGAGGGGCCGTCGGGCGCGACAGCGCGGTGGTCGCCGCCTGGCTGGGGCTCTCGACTGGCGAGTACGCCCAGCTCGTCGCCGACGGCGCCGTGGTCGAGGCGGCCGGCCGCGTGCCGGCGGGCGTACCCCGTGGCTGACCGGTCGCCCGCCGCCGAGACGGCGAGCGGGGTCGGCGTGCTCGACAAGTGCGTCGACCTGCTGTGGGCCGTGCGGGAAGGCGCGGAGAGCGTCGCAGATGCGGCGGTGCGCGCCGAGGTGAGCCGCCCGACGGCGCACCGCCTGCTCGGTGCGCTCGCCGCCCACGGGCTCGTCGCCCGCGACGGCGGCGGCGCGCTCACGATCGGCCCGGCGCTGCGGGCGCTCGCCGCGGGGAGCGCCATCGAGGTGCTGCTCGCCGTGGCCGGGCGGGTGCTCGGCGACCTGCAGGCGGCGACCGGGGCGAGCGCGCAGCTCTTCCGCCGCGCCGGCGACGTGCGGGTCTGCATCGCGTCGGTCGAGCCGCCGACCGGGCTCAAAGACGCCGTGCCGGTCGGTACCGCGCTCCCGCTCACGGCCGGCTCGGCGGCGAAGGTCCTGCTCGCCTGGTCCGGCGGCGACTGCCGGGGAACGGGCGGCCGGGGCGCACGGCTCGCCGGCCCGGCCGCCGACCAGGCTGTGCTCGCCGCGGTGCGATCGGCCGGCTACGCGGCGAGCGTCGGCGAGCGCGAGCTCGGGCTCGCCTCGGTCTCGGCACCGGTCTGGGCTGCGGGTGAGGTGCTGGCCGCGCTCTGCGTCGCCGGGCCA
>JAKAOD010000199.1 GCA_021823365.1 Actinomycetes bacterium
CGAGCGGCACGCGGCCCGCCTCGGGCTGGTGGGGCGGGTGCGCTTCGCCGGCCGCGTCGAGCCGGCCGACCTGCCGGGCGTGTACGCCTCTTCCGACGTCTACGTGCTTCCCTCGGACTTCGCGCCGCAGGAGGGCGGCTTCACCCTGACCGCGCTCGAGGCGATGGCGAGCGGTCTGCCGGTCGTGCTCGCCGACGGCGCCGGCCAGGTGGCCGTCGACGCGGAGAAGTTCGGCGCCGGGCTTCGCGTCCCGGCCGGCGACGCGAGACGGCTCGCTGCCGCGATCCGACGGCTGCTCGCCGACGGCGACGAGCGCCGGCGCATGGCTCTGGCGGCGAGGTCCTACGTGGAGCGCTGCCACTCCTGGGACGAGATCGCGACTCGCCGGCGCGCCGTCTACGCCGAGGCGGCGGCGCTCGGTCGGGCTCGCAGAGGGACGCGCCGCGGAGCCCGATCGGCGTCGACGGCAGAGCGTTGAGCCCGGGCGGCGCCGGTGGCACGGTGCAGGAAGGCGACGGGGTCGTTGCGCGGGACGGCATGGGGGGCGACTCCGGGCGCGTCGCCGCGGTCGTCGTCGCATGGGGGCAGACCAACGCGACGATCTCGGCACTCGAGAGCCTGTCGGCCTCGACGATCCCCCTCGAGCCCCTGCTCTGCGTCGCCCAGCAGTACCAGCCCGAGCAGCTCGCGCGGCTCGCGTCGGCGGCGCCCGGGGCCGAGGTCATGGAGCTCGCCGACAACCTCGGCTTCGCCGGCGCGGCGAACCGCGGGATCCACCTGGCGGTGGAGCGAGGGGCCAGATGGGTGCTGCTGATGAACAACGACGCGACGGCCGATCCCGCCTGCGCCGAGCGCTGCCTCGCCGAGGTTGCACGCCACGAGCAAGTCGCCGCGGTCGGGCCGGCCGTCGCCTACGCCGGGAACGGCTCGCGCCTGTGGTTCGCCGGCGCGAGGCACAGCCAGGTCCTCGACGTCGTCTGGCACCGGGGCCCCCTCGCTCGACCCGGAGAGGTGCCGCCGAGCGCCGACAGCGACTACGTGCCCGGCTGCTGCGTGCTCCTCTCGGCCGTGGCGTGGCGGCAGCTCGGGTCGTTCCGCGAGGACTACTTCATGTACTTCGAGGACGTCGAGTGGGGCGAGCGCGCGCGTCTCGCCGGCTGGCGGCTGCGCTACCTCGGCGAAGTCCTCTGCCATCACTCGATGGCGCTCTCCTCCGGCCACGGCGAGGGCTCGCTCCGCTCCAAGCGCCTCCTCTCGGAAACGAGCGCCTACTACCTCGCCCGCAACCCTCTGCGCCACGCACGCGAGACCCCGGGAGCCGCCCTGCGCCTCGCGCGTACCGCCGGCGCGCTCGGAATCTGGACCGCCTACAACCTCACTCGAGTCCGCCCCACCGAGTGGCCGACGGTCGGGCGAGCAATGACAGAGGGCCTTCGCGATGGGTGGTCAGGCCGGATGGGCCCGCGCCCGGCCACGCCCCGCGGGCCGTCACGCACCGGCTGGTCGGCCCGCACCGGCCGGCGAGAAGCGACCCTCGAGGAGGTTGACGCGGGCCCACCTGCGGCGGCGAGCCAACCCGGCGGCCCGAGCCCGCTCGCCGGCGCCAGGGTCTGCGTCGTCTACGACTGCCTGTTCCCCTGGACCATCGGGGGGGCCGAACGCTGGTACCGCCTGCTCGCCGAGCGTCTGGCGGCGGCCGGGGCGAGCGTCACGTACCTGACCCGGCGCCAGTGGGAAGGGGCGGCGCCGGACATCGAGGGGGTCGACGTCGTCGCCGTCTCGCGCGGCGACCTGTACCACCCCGACGGCAAGCGCCGCAACGGACCGCCACTTCGCTTCGGCGCCGGCGTCTTGTGGTGGCTCGCCCGGCACCGGCACGAGGTCCGCGCCGTCCACGTGGCCAACTTCCCGTACTTCTCCCTCATCGGCGCGCGCGTCGCGCTCCTCGGCACGGGAACGCACCTCTACGTCGATTGGTTCGAGGTCTGGCCGCTCGCCTTCTGGCGCCGCTACGCGGGAGGAGTCGCCGGCCCCGCGGGCTTCGCGATCCAGCGCCTCTGCGTCGCTCTCTCGCCGCATGCGCTCGCCTTCTGGGGGCACACTGCGGAGCGCCTCTCCGCACAGGGTCATCGCGGCCGGATCACGGTGCTCCCCGGGCTGCTCCCGGCCAGGCGGCCGGGAGCGGCGGCCGCGCTCCTCCCGTCCGCCTCGCCGGCGATGGTCTTCGCCGGCAGGTTCATCCGGGACAAGGGCGTCCGGCTGCTCCCCGAGGCCCTCGAGATCGCGAGGCGCGACGTCCCCCGATTGCGTCTCGTCCTCGCAGGTGAGGGACCGGAGCGCGCCGCAGTGGAGCACGACTTGTCGCGACTGGGCCTCGACGAAGCTGCCGAGCTCGCCGGAAAGCTCGACGACGGGGAGCTCGAGCGCCTCGTCGCCGCCGCCTCCTGCGTCGTCGTCGCCTCGGTCCGCGAGGGTTACGGGATGATGGTGGTCGAGGCCGCGGCGCTCGGCACGCCGGCGATCGTCGCAGCCAATCCCGAGAACGCCGCGGTCGGCCACATCGTGGACGGCGTCAACGGCTTCGTCGTCGAGCCGACCGCCTCCGGCCTCGCGGCCGGTGTCGTGCGGGCCGTCAGGGCCGGCGCGACCCTCCGGGAGTCTACAAGAGCGTGGTACGAGCGCGCCGCGGCGAGCGCGAGCGCGGAACGGTCGGCGGCGGAGGTCGTCGCCATATATGCCGCCGACGGGGTCGGCTCCCTCGACCGGAGGTCCGGCCGCTGACCGGAGACGCGCCGCGCTGACGCCGAGCCCGCCCACGCCCCGGAGTGCCAAGCCGCGCCAGCGCTCGGCAATCGACCGGGCAAGCGACCGCCGCCCTGGCGAGTCGACGCAAGGCAGCCACACCCAGCTCCTTCTTGCCGGAGCGCGACTTCAGCTTGCCGCTTGGGCGAGCCGGCAGAGCTTCAGTCGCTCGTGGCCGGCGCCGATGCCTGCTTCGACGACCTCGCATCGGGTGGCGACGAGGCCCCGCGCGCCGAGGTCGGCGAGGTAGGCAGGAGTCCCCTTCGGCATCGACAGACCGCCGCGTTCGGGCACATCGACGAAGACCACGTTGATCGTGCCGCCGTCGTGGCTCACCCGGGCGAGCGCTCGGTGCACGAGGGACCGGTTGGCGGGGGTCAAGAGGTCGCCGATTCCCCCGATCCCGATGATGCGCGGCGGAAGCTGGGGAAAGATGTAGCCCATCGGCAGGCCGCCGACCTCGACGAGCGCATCCACGCGCCCGTTCTCGAGCAGAGACGGCGTGCGCAAGCTGAAGAACGCCCGCCCGAAGGGCACCCTCTCCCAGTAGTTTCCGGGTGAGGTGGTCACGACGCACGCGACACAGGCGAGGAGGAAGCCGGGGACCACGGCGCGTCGTGGCCCGGCAGACGGGCGCGTGCGGTGCATTGAGCGTGACCTCTCGCCGAGCGCCACGAGGCGGCGGGCGGCCGCCAGGATGACGACCGGCGAAAGGAGCTCGAGTGGGATGACGTAGCGGTAGACGCTGAACACCTCCATCCACACGGCGATCCCGACGGCAAAGGCGACGAGCAGGTAGCGGTCGGCGTCCGCCCTCATACCCTCGCTCGCCTCTGTCGCCCCTGTTCTGCCAAGGAGGGCGGAAGGGCTCGCGCCGCGCCGCTCGAGCTCGATCCGCACCGCCGGGCCCAGCGCCTCCGTGCGCCGGGGACTTCGTCGCGCGGCCGCGAGCGACGAGCGCGCCGCCCGGACGAGGAGCGTGACGACAAGCCCTGCGGTGAGCACGTAGGCAAGAGGCATCGACAGCGCCCGGAAGTCGATCTCGCCGACCGAGGTGGGGTGGAAGAGCCAGCGGATCGGGTAGGCAAGACCGGCGAGTGGCGAGCTTGGCAGGAATCCGCCGCGAAGGTGCGCCGTCGGCACGTACGGCGAGTGGAAGATCCCGAAGGTCGCCTGGGTGAACGCGATCGGGTCCCGGTAGTGCCGCCAGAGGAACCAGAACCAGTAGCCGGACGTCGCGAGCGTGCCGGCCACGCCTCCCGCTGCAGCGGCGCCAAGCCGAAGTGCTCGGAGGCGGGCACCCGCGCCGGCACCGACCGCGAGCGAGCCGAGCACGATCCCGAGCCCGACGGGGAGTTCTGCGAGCTTCAGGCCTGAGCCGATCCCCGCCGCCAGACCGGCCGCTGCCCACCACCACAGGCCTCCCTTGCTCGGTCCGGCCTCGACGGCGCGCAGCGCGAGGAGCACGCCGAGAAGGAGTGGGACGGCGACGACGGCGTCGCCCATCGAGCTGCCGATCTCGGAGACGAACCCGCCACCGGTCGCGGCGGCGATCGCGGCCGCCAGGGCGACCGTCCTCGACGCGCCGGCCCGGCGAGCGACGAGACAGACGAGCGCCGGCGCAAGGCCCTGGAACGCCCCGAGGGCGACCGCCTCGAGCCTCGGAGGGGCGTGCTCGATCAGCAGGTACGTGGGGAGATCGAGAAGCGGGTTCAGCAGCGACTGGAGCTGGGCGGGGTAGACGTCGATCGAGAGGCGCCCGTGGAGGAAGGCATAGGGGTCGTAGAAGTGGTAGTTGAGCAGGTCATAGTTGGCGTCCTGACCGATCGCGAGCGCCGCGAGGGCACAGCCGAGCGGGAAGAGGACCAGCACGGCGGCGACGGCGACGCTGGTCGGGATCGCATCGAGCGCCCGCGCAAGCCTCCGAGCGACGGCGACGGCTGCCGCGCCGCCGCAGGCGAGCGCGCGGCCACCGCGCCGAGCGGGTCTGAGGGGGGGCGCGACGTCGACACCGGGTGCGAGCTCGCCCGCGGCGCTCGGCGTCACCGGGCGGGCCGGGCGGGCCGGGCGAGCCGGTCGGATGGAGCCCGCAACGTAGCATCCAGGGGGCCGCCAGCGGGAGCCCGGCGGCTGGCGCCCCGGTCCGCAAGGCAGCTCCGGGGGACGTGCGAGCTACCGAGTGGAGAGCCGATGGCGGAGGAGGAGCGCCTGCAGCGCGGCGTGGCAGGCGCCGCGCGCCCGGAGCTCCCGTGGTCTCGCGTCGAGATCGCCGCCCTCCTCCTCCCGGTGATCGGTTGCGCCCTCGCGACCCTCGCGATCGGCCAGGACGCGAACTTCGACCTGTTCAACTACCACTACTACGACCCGTACGCCTTCCTCCACTCGCGGCTCGCGGTCGACGTCATCCCGGCCTCGCTGCAGAGCTACCTCAACCCGATCATCGACCTGCCCTTCTACTTCCTCATCAACCATCTCGCGCCGCGGCTCGAGGCGGTCCTGGTCGGCGCCGTCCAGGGCACCAACCTCGTCCTCGTCTACATGATCTCCCGACGTGTCGCGAGGTCGCGTGCCCTCTCCGCCGCGGCGGTCGTCGCCGCCGGGATCGCCGGCGGCTTCGTCTCCGAGCTCGGCAACTCGATGGGCGACACGATCGTGAGCATCCCGATGCTCTGGGGCGTCCTGGTCGTGCTCGGCGCCGTCAGCCGCCGCGGCGAGCCTGGCGAGACATGGCGCTGGGCGGCGGGGGGGGCGCTCGTCGGGCTCGGCGCCGGGCTCAAGCTCTCCGAGCTCGAAGTCGGGATCGCGCTCCCTCTCGCGGCGCTCGCCGTGGGTGGTCCCTGGCGCGAACGTGTGCGGCGCCTCCTCGCCTCCGGCTTCGCCGAGCTCGGCGGGCTGCTCGCCACCGCCGGCTACTGGACGGTCCATCTCTGGCTGGCGTACGGCGACCCGCTCGTCTTCGACGCCTCGTCGAACGCCCTGTTCGCGACCCGATACCTGCCCAAGGCAGCGGCAAAGGGCCGCGGCTTCCTGCCGGCGAACCTGCTCGACGCCGCCTTCTACCCCGTGTACTGGCTGTTCCATCCGCTCGCCGTCGCCGAGATCCCGCTGCGCGAGCTCTCCGTGCCGCTCGCCTACGTGATGGTCATGTCACTCGTCGTGGTGCTCGCCGCGCGCCTGGTCCGGCGAGCCGTCGGGAGGGCCCCGGCGCGCCGGGCGCCGGCCCGTGCCGCCGGCGGCACGGCGTCCTTCGAGCGCGACGCCGACGCCTTCCTCATCGTGCTGTTCGCCGTGTCGATCGCCGTCTTCATCAAGCAGCTCGGCGTCTACCGGTACTTGATCCCGATCGAGCTCCTGTCGCCGGTCGTCGTCCTCTCCGCCGGCCGCCGCCTCGCCGCGCTGCTCGTCGAGGGGCGGGCCGCGTC
>JAKAOD010000200.1 GCA_021823365.1 Actinomycetes bacterium
CCGAACGGCCGAAGGAGGCGCGCCACGCCGATCGCCCCGAGCGCGACGCCGACGACGAGGGAGAGCTTGAGCACGACGCCCATCCCACCCGCGAGGACGATCCCCGCCAGTCCGAGCATCGCGAAGGCCGGAGTCGCCGGACCTGGGCGCTGCAACCCGGCGTCGGTCCAGCCGCCGAGGTAGCGCGCGAGCAGCGTCCCGGGCCCCGGAACCGGCAGGAAGCCGCCGATGAGCGGGAGATGGCCGACGAGCAGCTCACGTGAGCCGAAGACGAGAAGGACGAGGGCGAGGACGACGCCGAGGGCGCCGAGACGCCGGAGCTGGCCCTGCTGCGAAGACGGAGCCGCCTGGCGAGGAGCCGGAGCCGGCCGCCGGCCGGCCGCCGCGCTCGTCGACAGCCGGCGCGGCTCGCCCCAGCGCACGACGAAATCCTCGACCATCGGGCGGACGAAGCGGGTCAGGCGCATCGAGCGGCGGGTGAACAGCTTTGCCACGACACGATCCGGCAGTCGCCGGTAGGCCGCGACCCCGGCACGGGCTCCGCGAAGGTCCTGTTCGGACGCGAGGTTCCAGCGCCACGCGTCGACCACCTGGCGGACCCGCCACCTCTTGCCGAGCAAGGCGAAGTAGGCGACCTCGAGCATGCTCAGCACCGCGAGCTGGACGACGGTGAGGGTTCGGCGGAAGCCGGAGTAGTTCTTCAGGACGGCGCGCAGCTCGTGGCGCCACTGGAGAGCTCTCGCCTCGGGCAGGGGGCGCTGGCGACTGGCCGTCGCCTCGCGGTGGCGAACCCGCGCCTGGGGGGCGACGGCGACACGGGCCCCGGCGATCCTCGCCCGCCAGCACAGGTCCACGTCCTCGCCGAACATGTTGATCCGGGCGTCGTAGCCGCCGATCGCGTGGAACAGGTCGGCCCTGACGAGCGTGCAGCCGCCCGGCGCGGCGAAGACCTCCCGAGCCTCGTCGTGCTGGCACTGGTCGAACTCCCACCGCGCCACGCGTCGGATCGGGGCGCCGAACCGGTCCACGCCGAGCCCGACCTGGAGCAGGCGGTCCGGATCTTCGTAGGCGACGAGCTTCGGCGCGACCACGCCGGCGTTCGAGCGGAACGCCTCCTCCACGAGGCGCCGCACGGCGTCCTCCTCGGGGACGACGTCGTCGTGGCAGAAGAGGTAGAACGCCGCCCCCTCGACGACCTCGAGCACGACGTCGGCGCAGGGACCGAAGCCGAGGTTGACCGGGAAGCGCCGGACGTAGGCCTCCGGCGCGACCTCGGCGACCCGGGGCGCGAGCGGAGGGTCGCTCCCTCCGTCGACGACGAGCACCGACAGGTTCTCGTAGCCCTGCCCGTGGAATGCCTCCAGGCACTCCTCCAGCCACGGTCCGGGGTCGCTCGAGACGATGACCGCGACCACTGGTGGCGCGTGGTCCTCCCCCATCGGGAACGCGAGGCTAGTCCGACATCGCCGACGGGGCCCCGGACGCTACGGTCGGGGGCGTGGAGGACCTGCGCAGCGACGTCGGACGGGTCGTCGAGGACGCCGCGTACACCGTGGTCGGGCTCGCCGTGCTCGGATTGCAGCGAGCCCAGGTCGCGCGACGGCGGCTGGAGCGCGCGCGGCCGGTCGCGGAGGCGCTCGGTCGGCTCCGCTCGCTGCTCGCCCCTCAGCCCGAGCCGCCGAGCCGCGAGCGCCAGTAGGCGAGGACGTCGGCAAGGGTCGTGTCGAGACCGATCTCCGGGACCCACCCGGTCGTCGCCCTCAGCTTCCCGGCGTCGCCGACGAGCACGGGGACGTCGACCGGCCGGACGAGCTCGGGGTCGACGCGGGTGACGACCTTCGAGCGGGCGAGGGCGGCGAGGCGTCGAAAGACCTCCGCGACCGGCAGCGCCACGCCCGAGCAGACGTTGTAGGCCTCCCCGGGCACGCCGTCGAGGGCGAGCAGGCGGTAGGCGCGAGCGACGTCCCGCACGTCGGTCAGGTCGCGGGCGGCGGAGAGGTTGCCGACGCGGACGACACCGTCGCCCCCCTCGGCCTCGACGACCCGTCGGGCGAGCGCCGAGACGACGAAGCAGTCGGCCTGGCCGGGACCGACGTGGTTGAACGGGCGGGCGCGCACGACCTCGAGGCCACGTCCCGCATGAGCCTGGACGCCGAGGTACTCGGCGGCGACCTTGCTCGCGGCGTACGGGCTCACCGGCTTGAGCGGTGCCGTCTCGCCGACCGGACCGTCCCCCGTCGCGCCGTACACCTCGGCCGAGCTCACGAGCAGCACCCTCGGCGGGCGTTGCGCAGTGCGGGCCGCCTCGAGGAGCTGGAGCGTCCCGAGCACGTTGACCCGGAAGGTCTCCTCCGGCTGGTCCCAGGAGCGCCCGACGTGGGTCAATGCCGCGAGGTGGTAGACGACGTCCGGCTCGACGGAATGAAGGGCCGCCCGCACCGCGGCGGCGTCGGCGACGTCGACGCCCTCGGCGAGGACCTGGACCGAGTCGCCGCTCGCTTCCAGGTGGTCCGCCAGCCAGCGTCCGACGAAGCCGGAGGCCCCGGTGAGAAAGGCGCGCACCGCCGTAGGCTAACGGGCGCGCCCCGAGCGGACCGCCTGCCGGTAGGCCTCGACGTGGCCCTCGGCGCTGGCCTCCCAGGTGTACCCGGCGGCGCGCGCCAGCCCTTCCTCGCGCCGCCGTCGGACGGCGTCGCCGCCGTCGAGCAGCTCGAGGATCGCGACCGCGAGCGCGGAGGCATCCGATCGCGGGACGGTGAGCGCCGAGCTGCCCGCGACGTCGGACATCGACGTGCCTCCTGTCGTGACGACGGGCGTCCCGCACGCCAGCGCTTCGAGCACCGGCAGGCCGAACCCCTCCTCGAGCGACGGGTAGGCCACTGCCGCGGCGCGGCGCACGAGCGCGGGGAGATCGGCGTCCTCCACGTGTCCAAGGCGTGCGACCTGCGCGTGACCACGGGCGTCGGGCGCCGCGGCGAGCCCCGGCGCGCCCCAGCCGCCGCCGCCGGCGAGGACGAGGGAGAGGGACGTGTGCTCGGCGGCGAGCAGGTCGAAGGCGGCGGCCAGCGTCGCCAGGCCCTTGCGCGGCTGGTCGTTCCCCGTGTGGAGCACGTAGGGCTCGGCGACGCCGAGACGCGCCAGCACCGCGGCGTCGGCGCCGGGAGCGGGCTCGTCCGGGCGGAACCTGCCGTGGTCGACGCCGTGGGGGACGACCCGCACGGGCACGGCGGAGCCGTAGAGCGCGGCAAAGCGGCGCGCCGTCCGGTCGCTCACGCAGACGACGAGGGAGGCCCGCCTGGCCGCGAGGCGAAGGGCGCGCCGGAAGTAGAGGACCTTCGCGCGCTCGTGCCACTCGGGATGGTCGACGAAGGTGAGGTCGTGCACGGTGACCACCCCGGGCACGCCGGCCCGCGCCGGGATGCTGTAGTGCGGGCCGTGCACGAGGTCGGCCGCCGGCGCGATCCGGCCGAGGGCACGTCCGAGGCGAAGCTCCTCCCACACGACGCGCTGGGCGCGGCCGCTCGGCGCAGCGCCCACGACGCTCGAGCAAGGCGCGAGGTCGAGCCATCGGGCGGCGTCGTCGCGGCGGGCGACGAGCGTCAGCGCGACGTCGTCACGGCGGCCGAGGGCGCGCGACAGCTCGAGCGCGTAGCGGCCCGCGCCGAGCGCGTCGAGGGGGATCGCGGTGACGTCGAGCGCGACCCGGATCGGGCCGCTCATCGCCGCGCGCCGGTCGGGCGCCTGCCGGCCCCCTCCTCGGCCGCCTGCCGCCAGATCCGGCTGTGCGCCGCCGCTGCCGCCGACCAGGTGAGGCGGGACGAGCGGTCCCTGCCGGCTGCGACAAGCTCGGCGCGGCACGCCTCGTCGGCGCTCGCACTGACGAGGCCGGCGGCGATCGACTCGACGTCGAGGGGGTCGACCTCGAGCGCCGCACCCCCGGCTGCGGGCACCCGGCTCGCCACCACCGGCGCCCCGGCACGCATCGCCTCGGCGACAGGGAGGCCGAATCCTTCGAGCAGCGAGACATAGGCGAGACACCTGCAGCTCGCGTACAGCGCTGCGAGCTCGGCGCCGGGAACCGCGCCCGTGAGCAGCACCCCTTCCGGCCCGCCCGCGGGCAAGGCCGCGCCGAGCACTCCCCCATCGCCCCAGCCCCGCGGGCCGACGAGCACGAGCGGCCAGAGCTCCGGCAGTCTCCTGCGAGCGAGGGCGTAGGCGGCGAGCAGCCGGGCGAGGTTCTTGCGCGGCTCGAGCGTCCCGACGGCGAGGAGGAAGTCGCCTTCGACGCCGAGGCGCCGCAGGCGGGCCGCCGCAGCATGGCGGTCCGGCGGAGGCAGGTGGTCTGCGCCGTACTCGACGCGCTCGACGCGCTCGGCACCACGCGAGCCGAGCTCCTCGCCGAGCTCGCCGGCGACGTCCTCCGACGGCACGACAAACCGGGTGCCGCGGCGGAGGGCGCGTCCGAGCGCGGCCTCGTGCCACCTGCGCCCCCGCGAGGGGTAGGCGCCGGGCAGCCGGCGCCACGCGAGGTCGTGCACGGCGACGACGAGGGGCACGCTCGTCGGCGGGGTCATGATCGACGCGGCGTGGACGACGCCGAAGCCGCGGCCGGCGTGCACTGCGCCGAGGTCCCAGGCCTTGACGAGCAGGCGCGACGGGAGCGGGACGGAACGGACGGGGCGGCCGAGGGCGGCGATCGGGTCAGGGCCCGGCTTCCGGCTCGCGAGCAGCGTGACGTCCGGGACCGAGCCGGGAGCGAGCCCGGACAGCCCCCCGACGAGGCCGGTGACGTAGGTGCCGATCCCGCCGGGGACCCTCGAGCGCAGCTGCTCGGCGACGAGGAGGACCTCGCACTGGCTCACCGGAAGAGGTCCTCGGCGTGAGGCCGGACGACCTCGGCGCGCACCGAGGACTCCCGTAGCCAGGCGGGATCCGTCCCTCGCACCACGGCGACGGGGATGCCCGAGGACTTGCCCATCACGAGCTCGGCCGCCGCAGCGAGCTCGTCGGCGACGCAGACCTGCGTCACGGCGAGCTCCCGTCCCGAGGCGTCGGTGGTCCCGCGCAGGTCGACGACGGCGCCGATCCCCGCGCAGCCGATCGCGACGTCGACGAGCCCTCGGCGCCACGGGCGACCGAAGGTGTCGGAGATCACGACGCCGACCCCGGCGCCGCAGGCCGCCCGGATCTGGTCCCGGATGCGCCGCGCAGAGCGGTCGGGGTCGACCGGGAGGAGCACCGCGTAGCCCTCCTCGACGTTGGAGAGGTCGACGCCCGAGCTGGCGCACACGAAGCCGTGAGGAGTCTCGGTGACGACGAGCTCCCCGCGGCGGCGGAGCACCCGGACTGCCTCCGACTCGGCGAGGCGTCGCTTGGCCGAGGGGTCGGACGGGTCGATCTCGACGGCACGGCCTTCGCACTTCGAGACCACCTTCTGGGTGACGACGACGACGTCACCGTCCTCGAGCGCCAGCCGCTCGGCGACGAGGGTGCCGAGGGAGTCGCCCCGGCGGATCTCCGGCATCCCGGGCACCGGGAGGACGGTGAGCGACCGGGCCACGTCAGGCCCGTGACGCCCCGGCCACGAGCACGGTGCGGGCGAGTCGGGCGGCAACCTCCGGGGTCTCCATGACCGTCGGGGTCACGACGCACACGAGGCCCTCCGCCTCGACGGCCGGCACGAGGTCGGCGTCGACCTCGTCGATGACGAGCGTGCCGGCGACGCGGCCGAGGGCGCGGGCGACACCGATCACCGACGCCTCGTAGCCGAGCTCGGCGAGCAGGCGGGCCGCCGGGCCCTTCAGCGCCTGCCCGCCGACGATCGGAGAGACCGCGATCACGGAGGACCGTCGCCTCTCGAGCAGCGCGGAGATGCCGGGCACGGCGAGGATCGGGCCGATCGACAGGATCGGGTTGGAGGGCGCGACGATGACGAGCTCCGACGAGGCGAGGGCCTCGAGGACCCCGGGGGCGGGGGTGGCCTCCGAGGCCCCCGCGTAGCGCACGCCTGCGACGGCGACGGCATGGCGCCGGTGGACGAAGTACTCCTGGAACTCGACCTCCTCGCCCCCGGCGAGCTCGACCATCGTGCGCACCGGGTCGTCGCTCATCGGAAGGACCCGTGGCGCGACCCCACGGCGCGCCGCCAGCTCCGCCGTGACGGCGCTCAGGG
>JAKAOD010000201.1 GCA_021823365.1 Actinomycetes bacterium
CCGACGGCCTGTTCGTGCTCGGCACCGCTGGCCAGGGACCGCTGCTCGAGACGACCGAGCGCCTCGCGGTGCTCGAGCGGATCGTCGCCGCCAGCGCGGGAAGGCTGGCGGTGATCTGCCACGTCGGCGCCGCCTCGACCGAAACCGCAGTTCGCCTCGCCCGCCATGCCCAGGCGTGCGGAGTCGCCGCCGTCGCGAGTGTTCCGCCGACCTACTACTCGCCTGACCGCCGCACCGTCGCCGAGTTCTACCTCACCTTGATCGACGCGGTGGATCTCCCCGTCTATGCGTACGACAACCCCAAAGCGACAGGCTATTCCTTCTCTGTCGAGGAGCTCGCTTCCCTCACGACTGCGGGGCTCGCGGGGGTGAAGGTGGCGCGATCCGAGATCGTCTGCTTCCAAGACCTGCTGAGCGCCGGGGTCGCCTGCTGGGTGGCCGACGCCCACCTGAACGCCGCTGCCTTGTTCGCCGGCGCGAGCGGATCAATCTCGACAATCACCAACGTTGCCCCGCGACTGTTTAGAGAGCTGCAGGCGGCCGTCCGCTCCTGCGACATCGAGCACGCCCGCCAGCTGCAGCGTCGCATCGATCGCTTCGCCCGCGGCGTCCGCAAGCCGATCATTGGCGGTCTGCATTACGCCTGCACGCGCCTCGGACTCCCCGCCGGCGCGCCCAGACGCCCGCTGCGCCTACCCGAGGACGAGGAGCGGACGGTGATCGATGGTGCGCTCAAAGGGGAGGGCCTGGTGTGAGGACCGCAGGCAGAACGTTGGAGCGCGAGGTCATCGTCGTGGGCTCGGGTTCTGCCGGTTGTGTGGCCGCTGCCGCCGCGGCACGACACGGCGCTCGCACGCTGCTCATCGAGCGGAACACCTTCCTCGGCGGCACGAGCACGGCCGTGCTCGACACCTTCTATGCCTTCTATACCGCTGGAGAAGAGCCCTTACAGGTCGTGGGTGGGGTCGCTCAGGAGGTTCTCGACGGGTTATGGCGACGTGGTGCATCCTTCACCCGGCCCAACACCTTCGGCTCAGGACTCGGTGTCACGTACAACCCCGAGGTGCTAGCCATCGTGTGGGACGAGCTGCTTGCCCGGTCGGGCGTGGAGGTCTTCACCGGTGCCCTTGCGCTGGAGGCGGTCGAGGATGAAAGCGGTGTGACGCTTCTTCTGGCAGCCAAGGGTGCGGGGCTCCTCGAGTGCCGGGCCCAGGTCGTGATCGACGCTTCCGGTGACGGCGACGTCGCCGTTGCGGCCGGGGCGAAGCCTCTCAACGACAACGAGCTGCTCCAGCCGGCGACCTTGACCTTCCGCGTCGGTAACGTCGACACGGCGCGAGGATTTCCTGCTGCTGGACGCCGCCCGCTTCGCGAGTATGTCGAGGAGGCTCGCCGGGACGGGTACGCCTTGGCGCACGCTTCGGGCAGCATGCACCGCACCGCGGTGCCCGGCTGCGTCCTGGTGGCGATCACCCGTGTCGCCTCACCCGCGCCCGACGACCCGATGAGCTGGAGCGCCGCCCAACTTGAGGCTCGAGGGCAAGTCGAGGAGAGCGTGCAATTCCTGCGCCAGCGGGTTCCCGGGTTCGAGGAGGCTGCGCTCGTCGGCATCGCCCCGATGCTCGGCGTTCGCGAGACGCGCCGCATCGAGGGAGTGCACGTGCTTACCGAAGACGAGGTGCTTCGTGCTGTTGTGCCAGCCGACACGATCGCCCTCTGTGGGGCCCCGATCGAAGACCTCGCCTACGAGCCGACCCGTTGGCAGCACATCCCGCCCCCGGGGGTGTACGGGATTCCCCTTGGCTGCTTGCAACCAGCGGGCCTTGAGTGCATCTTGGTTGCGGGGCGCTGCCATTCGGCGACCCATGGCGCGCACAGCTCGGCTCGCAGCATGGGAACCTGCATGGCGCTCGGCCACGCCGCGGGGATTGCGGCGGCCCTGGCGATAGGCGGGGGACGAACGACGTCCGAGGCGAACGCCGAGGCGGTGCGTGAACAGCTGCTCGGCGACGGAGCAGTGCTGGAGCTCGTGCGGTGAGCGGGAACGCAACGGCGCGGTTCGTTCGCAGCGTCGCTGGCGATCTGCCAGCCGAGTCCCTCCATCATGTCGACTGCCATGATCACCTCTTCTTGGACCTCGGCTGCTCGGTGCCCAACCGGGGCGAGATGCTGCTCGACTCCGAGGAGGAGACGCTCGACGAGCTGAGCGCCTTTCGGGCTGCCGGCGGCGGCGGGGTTCTGTGTGCGACGCCGATCGCCCTCGGACGGCGGCCGGCGGCGCTGAGTCAGGTTTCGAACTCCTCCGGGGTGCCGGTGATCGCCAGCGGTGGGTTCCACAAGAGCGCCTACTACCCACCAGACCACTGGGTGCAGCGCTATCCCCTCGTCACCGTGGCCGAGCTCGTCCATGAGGACGCCACGCTCGGCATCGACGCGTACGACTACGCCGGGCCACGCGTCGAGCGCACGGAGATTCGACCCGGGGTGCTGAAGGCCGGTGCCGACTTCTGGCGCTTGGCCGGCCGAGAGGCGGACCTGCATCGGATTGTTGCCGAGGTCGCCTTCGCTATCGGGCTGCCGGTGATCTTGCACATCGAGCACGGTGCTGATCCCCACCCCGCGCTCGACGTCATCGCGTCCACGGGGCTCGAGCTCGACCGAGTGCTGGTCAGCCACCTTGACCGGACGCCTGACGCAGAGCTGCATGCGAGCGTGGCGGCAAGAGGCGCCTACCTCGTCTACGACGGCCTCTATCGAGAGCGCTACCGGCCCGTCGGGGTACTGCTCGACGTGATCGAGTCGCTGGCCTCTCGCGGCCACCTCGACCAGCTCTTGTTGGGGGGCGACCTCGCCAGCCGCAAGCTGCGACGGGTGGCCGGCGCGCCAGGCGTGGCGGGGCTGCTCACGGTGCTTGCGCCGAGGATCCGCGCCCGCCTCGGCGACGAGGTCCTTGAGCAGCTGCTGACCTCCAACCCGAGGCGGGCGCTTGCCCTTGGTCAAGTGCGTTCGACGATAGCGAGAAAGGAACCCGGTGCCTGAGCACGACCAGTATCTCGACCTTGTCCTCGGTCGCCTCGAGGAGATGCGCAAGCGCGAGTCCGACTCGATCGAGACGGCGGCAGATTGGTGCGCCGAGGCGATTGGCAGCGGCCACATCGCCTGGGTATTCGGTGCCGGCCACAGCGGGATGATGGCGCTCGAGGCCTACCCACGGATGGGCGGCATCCTCGGCTTCGTCCCGATGATCGAGCTGTCGCTGCTCTACTTCACCAACGTCGTCGGATCGGGAGGACTCGACCAGGCGATCTTCCTCGAGCGGGCCGAAGGCTACGGCGAGGCAATCCTGCGCAGCTATGCCCCCGAGAGGGGGGACTTGCTGATCGTCTACTCGAGCTCGGGAGTCGAGGTGTTGCCGAAGGAGCTCGCCCGCGGGGCTCGATACCGGGGGCTCCAGGTCATCGGCATCACCTCGCTCGAGTACTCGGACGAGGCCGCGGCTCGGCGCCGGATCGACCGCCGGCTCGCGGACGAGGTGGACCTCGTCATCGACAACGGCGTGCCACCTGGTGACGCCATCTTGGAGCTCGAGGGCGCTCCGGCCCCGGTCGGGCCTTCGAGCACGATCCTGAACGTCGCCATCATGAACTCGATCGCCGTCGACACCGCCGCACGCCTGCACCGGGCGGGGACCGAGCCGCAGGTCTTTGCCAGCCCGCACTTCCACGACGCGACGAACACCTCCTACGAGGAGGCGTTGCAGCGCTTTCGCCGGCTCATCGGGCGCGGAGCCCTCGAAGGGCGTTGAAGACGGTGGCCGGGCACGATCTTGGAGGACGCGTCGCCCTCGTCACCGGGGCGGGGCGCGGTCTTGGACGGGCGATCGCCTGCCGACTGGCTGGCGATGGCGCGGCCGTGGCCGTGAACGACCTCGACGAGGGCGCTAAGGAGACCTGCGATCTAATCGGCGACTTGGGCGGTCGAGCCTTCCCCCTCCTCGGTGACGTCTCCTCGGCTGCCGACGTCGATTCGGTCGTCGAGCGCGTCGCGCTCGAGTTCGGCGGGCTCGACATCCTCGTCAACAACGCCGGCATCTTCCCCTGGCACAACTGGACCGACATCGAGGTCGCGGAGTGGGATCGCGTGATGGCAGTCAACGTGCGAGGGGCGTTCCTCTGCGCCAAGGCGGCCTATCCCCACCTTCGCCGCTCCACCGCAGGCCGCATCATCAGCGTGACCTCGACCACTTGGCTCTCAGGACCGACCCACCTGCTCCATTACGTGACGAGCAAGGCAGCCCTCGTCGGCTTCACCCATTCTCTCGCCAGGGAGCTCGGTGACGACAACATCACCGTGAACGCCGTCGCCACGGGTCGGACCCTCACCGATGGCGTCCGGGGTTGGATCGCGGCCGGCTACATGACCTTTGACGAGGTTGCCGAGTCGCGCCAGTCTCAGCCGATCAAGCGCGTCGGAGAGCCCGAGGAGATTGCGGCGGTGGTTTCGTTCCTCGCCTCGGACGATGCCTCCTATATGACCGGTCAGGTCCTCGTCGCCGACGGTGGAAGGAACATGCACTGATCATGGCCGTGATCGCCGTCGTCGGTGCTGTCGGCGTCGGGCTCGTCTACGCCCTTGACCGCCAGCCAGCAGCGGGGGAGACGCGCCTTGCGGAGGGTCTCCGCGTGATGGCGGGGGGCAAGGCATCCAACCATGCCCTCGGCCTCGCGCAGTTCGGCCACCGGGTGCGGCTCCTGAGCGCGCTCGGCGAGGATGCCTTCGCGGAGATCGCCCGCGCGGCATGGCGCGCCCATGGGGTTGACGACTCGGCGATCACGGTGCACGCTGGGAAGGCCACGATGGTGGGGGTCGTCTGGACCGATCATCTCGGTGACAACCGCGTCGTGATCGGCCCAAACGTCCTCAACCTCTTCACGCCGAATTGCGTCGACGCAGACGAAGCAGCAATCCGTTCGGCCGACGCCGTGCTCGTCAGCCTCGAGATGCCGATCGCATCTGGTCGCCGCGCTCTCGAGTTGGCGCGGCGGGCCGGGGTGCTCACGGTGCTCAACCCCGCGCCGGCTCCCAGCCGGGACGATGTCGCCGCGATCGTCGAACTGTGCGACTGGATAACCCCCAACAAGGGAGAGGCGGAGGCGATGACCGGGGCGGCCGACCCTAGCGTAGCGGCCGCGAAGCTACGCAGGTTGGGGGTACGCCATGTCGCCGTGACGCTCGGTGCGGAAGGGGTGCTCTATGCCGGCGCCGACGGGGAGGAGCACATCCCGTCGCCGAAGGTCCCGGTACTCGACACGAGCGGCGCTGGCGACGCCTTCAATGTCGCCCTAGTCGATGCCCTCGTAACCGGGTGCGCGCCCCGCACAGCCGTGGCGCACGGCTGTGCCGCCGGGGCGCGGATCGTACAGGGTCCGGGCTTCCTCGACGCGCTCGACCTGCTCGCCGACCTCGCGGCGCCGCCCGTTCGTTGCGAGAGCGCCAGATCGAAGGGCGCGCCAATGAGTTAGTTCAACGTCAGTGGGATCGGGGGGACCGATCCTCCAGTTCGCAAACAGCGAAACACAAGGAGGGGAAGACGCCATGTGGCGAGGGATCAGATATGCAGGAGCCGCGGCGCTGGTGGCGAGCACCGTGGCGGTGCTCGCGCCGGCAGCGGCGAGCAACGCTGCCCGCCAAGCCGGCGCGGTGGCCCGTAGTGCGGCAACGTCGACCAAGCCGAAGATCTGGTACGTGAACCCGCTTTTCTCGTATCCGCTCTGGCAAACATCGAGCAACTACTTCAAGCAGGAGGCCGCTACCAATGGTTACCACGCCACAGTCGTCGGGAACACCCAGCTCAATATTCCGCAGCAGCTCTCCGACATTGACGAGGCGGTGACGGCCGGGGCGCAGGGAATCATTACTTGCGATCTCGACCCGAAGACCTTTGGCAAGACGATCAAGGCGGCGGAGGCGAAGGGCGTAGTGATGGTCACGATCGGCTGTGTCGACAGTATCTCCGACTACTCCGTCGGGACAGATAACGCCGCTTGGGGCATCGAATCTGCCCAGATCATCGCCAAGCATGCCGGACCCGACGCGGTCGTGGGTGCAGTCGGCACCAACCTGACGACACCGAACCAGGCGGCCGCCTATCACGCC
>JAKAOD010000202.1 GCA_021823365.1 Actinomycetes bacterium
CGCTCGTCGTCGTCGCCGGAGCCGGGTTTGACCGCGCCAGCTTCGCGACGCTCGCCGAGCGCCTGTCACAACGCTTTCGTGTCTACCGCTACGACCGCCGCGGCCGTGGCGCGAGCAGCGCCGGCGCCCGCTGCTCCGTCGGCGCCGAGGTCGCCGACCTTGCCGGGGTGATAGAGGCGACCGGTGGTCACGCCTTCGTCTTCGGCCACTCCTCCGGCGCGATCCTCTCCCTCGAGGCGGCGGCGCGGGGCGTGCCGATCACGCGGCTTGCGGTCTACGAGCCCCCGTTCATAGTCGACCGCTCACGTTCCCTGCCGGCTCCCCGGCTCGCCGAGCGGCTCGCGGCTCTCGCCACCTCGGGCCGACGAGGTGATGCGGTCGAGCTCTTCTGGGCCGAGGGAGTCGGGCTGTCGCCCGGCACGATCGAGAGGCTCAAGACGATGCCGACGTGGACGGCGACCCTCGCGCTCGCCGACACCCTCGCCTACGACGTCGCGCTCTGCGGCGAAGACTACGAGCTGCCGCGCGACCGCTTCGCCGGCATCGGCATCCCGACGCTGGCAGTCGACGGCGGGGCGAGCCCGACGTGGGTCAAGAGCGCCGTCGTCGCGCTCGCCGAGACCATCCCCGGCGCTCGTCACGTGCGACTCGCCGGCCAGCGCCACGAGCCCGACGACGCGTCGCTCGCGCCCGCGCTCGAGGCGTTCTTCGCCTGACGCGCACCGGCGCCTCACTCGGGAAGGTGGCAGACCGCCTCGACGTTGTTGCCGTCCGGGTCGCGTACGAACGCCCCGTAGTACGTCTCGTGGTACTCCGGCCAGAGTCGCGGCTCGTGGAGCACCTCGGCGCCGGCGGCGACCGCCGCGTCGAAGAATGCCCGAACCGCGGCACGGCTGGGCGCCGCAAAGGCGAGATGCGTCTCCCGAAAGCCTTCGCCGGTCTGCTGCGGGCCGATCCAGAGCTCGGGCTTGGGCGGTGCTCCGTAGCCGACGACCTCTCCGAGGTCCATCACGCGCGCGCCGCCGAGCGGCGCGAGCACGGTGTCGAAGAAGGCGGCGCTCCTCGCCGGATCGGCGCACTGGATGGACACGTGGTCGATCATGCAGGCGACGCTATCGCTTCTCGGCGCACGGGTCAGGCGCCCCCGGTGGCGCCCTCGGGAGCGAGGCGGGCGACGGCGAAGATCCTTCGGTACGGGAGCACGGTGCCGAACGGGCCGGGCGGGTAGGCACGGCGCAGGCGGAGCCTCAGCTCCTCGCAGAAGGCGTCTGCGTCGCCCGGAGCGAGCTCTTCGAGGATCGGGCGCAGGGCGGTGCCCCTCAGCCACTCGACCACCGGGTCCTCACCTGCGAGGACGTGGTAATAGGTCGTCTCCCATACGACGGCGGCAAGACCGCAGGCGGCCAGGTCCTCGAGGTACTGCTGGGGCTCGGCGGAGGCCGGCTTGCGCCGGTTGCGACCGTCGAGCCGGTCCTGCCACGGTGGGCTCGCGCAGAGCTCGTCGAGCACGACGTGGCTTGGCGACGTGAAGTTGCCCGGCACCTGGAAAGCGAGCACGCCTCCTGGTGCAAGGAAGGAGGCCAGCGACGGGATGAGCCGCCGGTGCTCCGGAACCCACTGGAGGGCCGCGTTCGACACGACGAGGTCGACCGGGTGCGCCGGGCGCCAGTCACGGATGTCGGCCAGCTCGATGTCGAGCCGATCCGGCACCGCGTGGGCTCGCGCCGTCGCGACCATCTCGGGGGAGCTGTCGACGCCGGTGACCCGTGCACCTGGCCAGCGTTCGAGGAGCGCCGAGGTGAGCGTCGCCGGGCCACAACCGAGGTCGACGACCGAGGAAGGCACGATCCCGACGCGATCTACGAGGTCGAAGAACGGGCGGGAGCGTTCCGCGGCGAACTCGCCGTATTTCCCGGGGTCCCACACGGCGGGCATTCTCCTGGCGCCCCGGCAGCCCTGTCCAACCGGGCCGCCGCCCTCCCGGCGGCGGCCGTGGCCGGTGCCGGTCGGCGGTCGGCGGCTGCCGGTCGGCGGTCGGCGGCTGCGAGAGCAGGAAAGGTCTCAGCCGTTCCGCCCCCGGACCACCTCGGCGAGCACGGCGGCAGGGCTCGACTCGACGTCCTCGGCAGCGGTCAGCAGCGTGAGACCGCCGGTTCGCGCCTCGGCGGCGAGCCGGTCGAGGTCGGCGCCGTGCCGGGCGGCGAGCTCCGTGCGGTACATCTCCACGGCCTCGGTCCGGCGAGCCGGGCCGTCCTCGAAGCGCCGCCGCAGGCTCTCGGTCGGCGCGATCCGCCCCAGCCATTCGTCGAAGGGGGCCGACTCGACGTCGAGCCTGTCGGGCCAGGAGCGGTCGACGAAGATGCGCCGGCCGGCGGGCGCGGGGAGCGGGGCGCGGACGTTCAGCACGCGCACGGTGGGCCCGGTCAGCTGCGTCGAGCCCTGGTCGCGGCGTGTCGGCGCCTGCGCCGCCGGGGCGGCCACGGGCGGCGGACCTGACGCAGCGTCCGGCGACGTCTCGACTGCCGCTGCTGCCGCAGATGCCTCGGTCCCGCCGGGGACGGCCCATTCCGCGGTGCCCGGCGGCCCGTCGGCGAACCGGCGCAGCTCTTCGCGATGCAGGCTTGCGAGCGCCGCCAGCGCCTCCTCACCGGCTGCGGTGAGCCCGAGGCGCACGGTGCGCCGGTCGCGCCGGTCGCTGCTTCGGGCGACGAGCCCGGCGGCCTCGGCGCGCTGGACGAGCTCCACCGCGCTGTGGTGCCGCAAGCCGAGCGCGCCGGCCACTTCGCCGATCGCCGGGCCCTCGGGGCCTTCGTGGCCGCGCAGCACGATCAAGAGCTCTCGCTGCGCCGCCGTCACGCCCGCACCGCGGGAGCGCTCCTCGCTGTCGCGGAGGAACCGCCGGAGCTCGCCGTGGGTCGCTGCGAGCACCCGGTACTCGGCGTCGCTGAGCGGCCGGCCCTGGCGTGGCGTCCCCTCGCTCACCGACCGGAGGCTACCGGCCTCTCCGGCGCGCCTCGGTACCATCGGGCCGTGGGCCGATCCGACCGCGATCCACTCGGCGGCGGCCAGGGCGGCTTGCGCCCCGCGTTCCCCGGTCTGCCCCCGGCGAGCGGCATCCCGCTCGCCCTCGCCGCGGCGCCGCTCGCCGCCGGTGCTGCGTTCCTCGGGGCGGGAGCGCTCATGCGGGACCGTCTTCTCACGGTCCGGCGCACCAGGAGCTACTCCCACGACCTCCTCGCCGTCGAGGACGGCACCGTCGAGCTGGCGCGCTCGCGTGCCGCCGCGCGCCCTGGCACGTACGGCCTGGCCTGGGAGGGAGGTCACGCCGTCGTCGGCGAGGTGGTGGAGCTGCGGCGGCAGAGCGTGGTGCGCGAGCTGGTTCGCGTGGACCAGGGGGTCCTCGGGCCGGGCAAGGTCGCCGTCGACCACGTCGACGTCGGCGATCCGAGGACCGCCTTCGGGTTCGAGTTCGAGGAGGTCGAGCTCGAGAGTGACGTCGGTCGTCTCCCGGCCTGGTCGATCCCGGCGGGCGGCCAGGGCGGGGACGAGTGGGTGATCCTCGTCCACGGCTACGGCGGTCGCCGCGCCAGCGGGCTCTCCTTCGTGCCGATGCTGCGCCGGCTCGGGCTCTCGGTCTTCGTTCCCGCCTACCGCAACGACCCGGACGCGCCGCCGAGCCCGGACCGCCGCTACCACCTCGGCGCCTCCGAGTGGCGCGATCTCGAGGCGGCGATCGGGCACGTGACGGGGAGGGGCGCCACGGGGATCGCGCTGTACGGCTGGTCGATGGGCGCGCAGGTCGTCCTTCGGGCCTTTGGGAGTGGCGCCGGGCGGGACCTGGTGAGAGGGATCGTGCTCGACTCGCCGGTCCTCGACTGGCGGGAGGTGATGCTCCACCTCGGGCGCGCACGCCGGGTCCCGGACGCGCTCAGCCGGCTGACGATGCGGCTGGTCGAGCGCAGCCTCGGAGTCGGCCTCGACGAGCTGGACTGGCTGCGCCGGGCGGGAGATCTCGACGTGCCCGTGCTCGTCGTCCACGGCGACGAGGACGAGACCGTGCCGAGCGGGCCCTCGGCGAGGCTCGCGGCGCTCCGGCCCGACGTCGTCACGCTGCGCCTCGTCGCAGGGGCGGGACACGTCGGCTCCTGGAACCTCGATCCGGCGGGCTACGAGGTCGCCGTCGGCGAGTTCCTCCGATCCGTCGGCGCAGTTCCCGGCGCGCTGCCCGGGGCCTGAGCGTCCATCCGCCTCCCCTGCCGTGCACGGTGGCCGGACCGCCCGAGGCCGGAGCCGGCGTGGATCGAGCGTGCGCAGTCCCGGCGACGACGTCAGCCCACGGCGACGAACACGCCGTCCGCGAGGACCGGGACCTGCTCGCTGACGTCGAGCTGGCCGGCCCAGTCGGCGTCCTCGTCGTGCCCGACCTCGGCGAGCTGGCGGCCGGAGGCCGAGGCGCGCACGAGCGGGAGCGGCTCGGCCGAGAACGCCGCGGCCGTCACGGCCGCCTCGGGGGAGAAGGTCCCGGGCACGCCCCGCAGCAGCGCAGCGGCGCCGAGGATGTCCTCGACGGCCGGTCGAAGGCCGCCGTCCGGCAAGATCTCCCCGGCGGCGATCACCGCGATCGGGTACCGAGCCGACGAGAGGTGCCGGGCGACGGCGCTCGCGTTCCGGAGCGAGCCGGCGATCACCGTGGCGCCGATAGCGGCCGCGGCGAGAGCGCAGTTGGCGCCGTTCAGCGAGGGCAGGACGACCGACGCGCCGGCCGGCAGCGAGAGGAGCGATGCCGGAGAGAGGGACGGCCCGCCGGGCACCGAGCCGTCGGCGACGTAGTCGCCGCGGGCGGGGCGCCCTTCGAGCGACATCGGCCAGTGCTCGGGCCGGAGGACGAGGCCGTGGGAGAGGCCCGTCTCGACGGCCGTCGAGAAGCGGAGGATGTCGACGACGACGAACGTCCCGCATCCCGGGGCGAGGCGCGCGACCCCCGCGGCGCCCCAGTCGAAGCGGACGTCGTAGCCGTCCTGGGCGGCCCACGACACGGCAGACAGTCTGCCCCGGTACCCTCCGACGCGCCTCATTCCCAGCTCAGATGCCATGGCAGCGGCGCTCGAGTGATCGGGGCGCTTGCGCGCGCCGTGCGCGCCGCTGGCGCCCACGGCGCGCGCGCGATCCAATGTGGCTATGAGCCAGCCGAGCGCGTCGTTCTCCGTGACGATGAGGGTCCAGCTTGCCGAAGCTCGCGGCGTCGGGACGATCACGACGGCGGTCGGCGACGCCGGCGGGGTGGTCACCGCGCTCGACGTCGTCGAGTCCCGGGGCGATCACCTCGTCGTCGACCTGACCTGCAACGCCGTCGACGAGGTGCACGCGAGCACCCTGCGGGAGGTCGTCGACGCCATCCCGGGCGCCCACGTCCGGGCGATGAGCGACCGGACCCTGCTCCTGCACCTCGGCGGCACCCTCTCGGTCGCGCCGCGGGTCCCCCTCAAGACACGCGACGACCTCTCGATGGCCTACACGCCCGGCGTGGCACGCGTCAGCCGGGCGATCGCCGCCGACCCGTCCGTCGCCCGCAACCTCACGATCAAGCGCAACACCGTCGCCGTCGTCACCGACGGATCCGCCGTCCTCGGGCTCGGCAACATCGGCCCTGCCGCGGCGCTGCCGGTGATGGAGGGAAAGGCGCTGCTGTTCAAGCGTTTCGCCGACGTCGACGCGTGGCCGGTCTGCCTGGCGACGCAGGACACGGACGAGATCGTGCGCATCGTCGAGGCCATCGCCCCCGTCTACGGCGGCATCAACCTCGAGGACATCGCCGCGCCGCGCTGCTTCGAGGTCGAGCGACGGCTCCGGCGCTCGCTCGACATCCCGGTGTTCCACGACGACCAGCACGGGACGGCGGTCGTGGTGCTGGCCGCCTTGACGAACGCCCTTCGCGTCGTCGACAAGGTGCTGAAGGACGTGCGCATCGTCGTGCTCGGCATCGGCGCAGCAGGGAGCGCGATCACGAAGCTGCTCCTTCGCGAGGGCGCGGGCGACGTCGTCGCCGTCGACCGGCAGGGCATCCTTGTCGAGTCGATGCCCGACCTCGACGAGACCCGGCGCTGGATCGCCGGGAACACGAACGCCGACGCCCTCACAGGAGGGCTCT
>JAKAOD010000203.1 GCA_021823365.1 Actinomycetes bacterium
GACGTGAAGCTCCTGCGGCGGCCCTCCAGCTTCGCCCAGGGGAATTACCGCGCCGCCACAGAATCCCTCCACGTAGAGCTCCCGGATAGAGCGCCCCTCGAACGGTAGTAGGGCGTCGAGCGGACGAGCCACTGCGCGGGCCACGGTCTCCAGGAAGTCACGCTGGAGGGGGGCCCCACTGTAGAGGAGGGTGCGAACCTGCATCTGGAGTTGCGGCACGTTGAGGGCCCGGCTCACGAGTTCGTCCTCGTTCGGAACCCGGCCATCGGGAAGATAGAGGCAAGCGACACAGGCCCCCTCGTCTCCGAAGCGGGGATGGACCGAGACGCCGAGATCCCCGGGCTGGGTCCACGCATTGGCGATCCAGCGGGGCAGGGCCGCCTGGGCACTCCTGCGGTCGCGGGCGCTATCGAGCCCGAGCAGGAAGGCATCCCACGTATAGCCATGTCCCGAAAGGAACCCTGCAAGGGTCAGGTGATGGGGAATGAGCTTCAACCCGCGCGTCTGAATCGACGCCGCAACATCGACTTTGGTAGCGCCTTCATCCGATCGCTTGGTGAGGACGTAGCGCTGCAGATTCCCTAGCTCGATCGCCTCCGGATCGACGAGATGGACCGTGCCGTCGAGCGGAGCCCGACCCAGGGCCCAGACCGCAGCGTTTCCAACGGCGCCGACCCCAACCAAGACAGCGTCGTCAGCGAGTTGCCAGCGGCTCCTCGGGCCGCGGGTCGCTTGATCAACTCGGTCGAAGCGCAGCGTGGAGAAGCGGACAGAGGTGTCGACCGTAGCTCGCCAATCGTTGACAAAAGCTCGGCGGAAGACGTTCGCGGCCGCGAGGCACGCTGCGACGCCGGCGCCAAGGGGATTCGCCGAGTCGCCGATGGGCTGTGGCCGTGTTGTGCTGAGCAGGGCGTCCCATCCTGAGGCACCGGCGTAAGAGGTCGTCTCAAAGGGGGCCTTGCCCGAGCCGACGCTGACGCCGATACGGGGTTCGTCGCCGATCTCGATCGCAGGGTTGATGCTCGTCGCCAGCTCAGCGAGGACGTGGACGTAGTTGCTCGGGCCCCGCAAAGTCAGGCGGGGGTAGAGTCGCGCGAGCAGGCGGACCAGCAGGTCGAGGAGCGCCTTTCCCTCGGTGGTCATGGCTGCGTCGTCGAAGGCAACCCCGACGGGGAACTCTTCCAGTCGGCCCCGAAAGGCGGCCTCATCGAAGCCCTCGAGAACCTGAGCCGCCGCGAGCGCTCCGCGGCCGTAGTAATCCGCCAGGGCCATCACGTCACCTGGAACATAGCGAACGGCGAATCGAGCTCGTTCCAGCCGCGATCGTCGAGTCGATAAACGGCGGTGGTGTCCGAGAGCAATCCGTCGCGGCAGAATTCGGCCGCAACGATCGAGACGCTGCCTCGTTCGGTGACGATGGGAAACGTGTCATCGGTTTCGGAGTGAAAGGCGTCGGTGGGGTGCGCGTGCACCTGAGCGGCAAGGGTCTCTTGATGGTCGTAGAGCCAGGTGTTGAGTCGGTGGAGAGCCTCCCCCTCGACCCGGACGAGCAGGCCAGATTCCGTCTGGTACGAGGTCTGTTGTGGCACGTGAACTGTGCGGACGAGAAACTCCGACCCGGGAATCCGGCCGCTCCAAAGTACGAAGAGCTCAAGGCCTCGTTCCCCAGCCCTTCGCAGGTGATCCTCGGTCTCTGCCACGATGTCGGCTGGAACAAGGAAGCGTTCGACATCGGTGAGCTTCACGCCGGAGGCTCGCCTTGGAGGAAACCAACGACCTGGAGCGTCAGCTTCACGTTGTAATCCGTCATGGGCCGAATCCCGTACGTATCGATGACCTCAAGGATCCGGATCATGCGGCCGGCGCCCGCCGAACGGTGGAGCTCCCAGAGGTCCCCCGAGTGTGCGGGATGGTCGTGGTACTCGCGAACGCCAGCCATGCAGAGGAAGGGAGTCTCATCTGGATAGGACTGCATCAGGGTCTGCTCCTGGACGATCCGGGCCATGGCGCCGGGCGGCAGTTGCAGCCCGGGAGGGAGCATCCCCTCACCCTCGACGCGACGCCGAAGCGTGGTTGGGAGTTCGTCCATTGCCCATGGTTCGCGTGTGAACGGGTTCACGAGCCGGACCGAGGGTGGACAGAGGTCGTAGTCGGTGTAGTCAAAGGCGACGCCGGTGACAAGCGGCGATGGGTTCAGCTGTGGTGCAGCCAGCACCACGAGCGCCCGGGGGAACTCGGCCTCAACAAGGAACCACCCTCGTGAAGCGTACTCGGACGCCAGGGCACGGAAGTCGGCCACTTCCCCCTCGAACTTCGCGCGCGAGACGGCGGGATCGACCGATTGCTCGATCTGTGACGAGTTCATCGCTCTCCGCCGACGCCGGCCTTGAGGTTCAGGAAGAGGCTGGTGTCAGGGGTGAAGTGGAAGCTTCCGATCTTCTTGCTGGTGTCGAGCAGGGTGCCCTGGGCGTCACGGAGCTCCCAGTTCTCGGGCGGCTGACCGGTGTTGCCAGTCTGCTCGAGGGCCCGAGGGATGATCGTCAGCAGTGGGGCGTTGAGGTTGCCCTCGACGACGGTGGGCTGACCGTTGACGACGACGGTGATCTCGATCCTGTTCCCTGCCATCGCTCCTCCTAGGGGGTCTTCTACATCTGTTACACTGAACTCCGTGAATATACCACGTCTGGCCACTACACACGAGGATCAGGAGGCGGGCTTCGATCGGACGCGGGGCCGGGATCTGTGCCATGCTTGGCATGGATCCCCAATGCCTTCCTCTCTCCGATCCCATCGACTGCCCCACCTCGAGGTGCGCGGACCCGATACCACCGGGCCGCTCGACGACGTCGAGCGGATCCGCCAGTTCCGCGAAGCCTTGCTGCAGCCCAGCGGCGTGAGCGAGCCAACGGCACTGGTGATTAACCTCGAGGGCCGTTTCCCGACCCCCAGCGTGCTCCTAGAGCTGATCATTCCACTGGCGCAGGCAGCACGGGCGGGGACGTATGGGCCGCTGGCGCTGATCGTGTGCACGCAAGATGAGGGGACGCGCACGGTGCTGCGGGCCCTGGCCGAGACGCGTGATCTTGCGCTCTATCTGGCCCCATCGCCGGACGAACTGGAGGCGGCAGAGCCGGCGGGCCCCCTGACCCCGACCGAGCGACAGACGCTAGGACTGCTTCATCGGCTCGGGGGGCGGACGACCATTTCGTCGTTCGCCCGCACGGCGGGCCTGGAGGCCAACGCAGCGACGAACCGGCTCACCAACGTCCTGAGCAAGGGGTTCGTCCAACGCGTTGAGCGATCGAGGCGCGAGGGTCAGCTGTTCCTCGACCCTCGGGCCGCTCGACCGAAGGAGGACCCAGCCGACCCGACCAGCACGGACTTTACGGTTCCTGAGGCCGTGCGCAGCGACGTACGGGCGCTCGCCGAGATGCAGGCCCGAGAGGCCGGGCCCCTGCTCGCCGACGCGTGGCTCGAGTTCCTGAACACGCACCGCGGGTACCTGGCAGAGGAGCACGAGCGGCTGGCGGAACTCGTGAAGCGGGGGGACACCGAGGGCCTGGCTGAAGTCGGCCGTCGATACGCGAAGAAGCAGGCACAGGCTCGCCGGAAGCACACCGAGTAGTCACACCGCTCAGCTACCCTCGGGTGCATGTCTGCGCAGGACAGAGCGCACCTTCGGTCCTTCGTGTGTGTGGCGGGTCATGAGCTTCGGGTGACCACGCGCTGCCTGGTCGAGGATCTGAACGAGTCGCCGGATACGTCGTTCGCCGGGCTCGTGCAGCGGCACGGGATGGTTCGCGCGTTTCGGCGCGAGCGACGCGCCGCCACGGCGGGCCCCGACACCATCGGGCCGGCTGGAGGCGAGCGGCCGCTGACGGTACTCCGCCACACCCACCATTGGCGTGGCGCGACCTGGTTCGAGCCCGAGGAAAGGGTGGTGTGGCTGTGCGCGTGTTCGGGCCGCCACAGATCCGGTGAGCCTGACGATGCATTTCGCTACATCGAATCCCTGCGCGACGGCGACCGCGTCTGGCCCGCGGACGACGACTACGAGGCGCTCGCGGCGGACCGTGGGGAGCAATTTGCCGCGTTCGTGGTTGCGGATGCGCCCGCGCTTCTCGCCGCCGCTCGGGCCGCGCCCGAGATCGAGCAGGTTGCCACCATCGGCCTCGAACCGGTGGCCGTCGTCGTTCGCGTCATCGAGACCCTGGAGGAGACCTTCGTCGCGATCTCGAGCCTCCGACTGACGCTGCCGGTGCTGCAGTTGCTGCTGGTTTCCCTCTATCCCAATCGGCGGTTCGACGAGTGGCGACCGGAGAATCGCCTTCCTAGCCGCGAGCTTGACCGCCCCCGTGCGGAGCTCTGCTTCTCCATCGTTCACGGGTAAGTTCCGAGGCTCGGGCCGCGCCTAACTCCACCGACCCACGTGCAGGCGCTGGGGAGAACGTAGCCACGAAGGGCCGCTCCAGGAGTGGGCTCTCAAGGGACTCAAAGACTCCATCACGCCTGATGGAGAGGCGATGGAGCCGCTTCCAAGCCTTCTCAGGCCACGCGACCCCAAGAACGGCTGCTCACCCAGAGCTCCGGGCCGGGCTCGCCCCGGTTCGTACGCTGGAACCTTCGCCTCCGCAATTGCACCGATGTGTTTCGCCTGGTCAGAAGGCCGACGGTCCCGAGAATCCGGTCACCCCCCCAGGGGAATCGAACACCGGGCCGTCCAGTTCTGGTCAACAGGCTCCTCGGCGACCGTCAGCGCAGACGACATGCGAGCGAGGAAGAGGGCGGCGAGCGCCCTGGCGATCTGCCCACGTCGCTCCGAAGACGCCGGGGTCATGGGCGGAGGTCCCGTGGGAGCGGTGCCGCCCCATCGGCCGGATCGCATGGGACCAGGGAGAGCCCGGAATCGCTTGCCGAAGCGCCTCGGCACGCCGGAACGACATCGGAGTGGAACTGGCGTGGTTCCAGCGGGAGACTCGCCTCACGGTCGCACGGCGCCAACGATTCGACGAATGGTTCGAGTGAGGTGGGTCAGCACAGCCGTGACCTGACCCGGATTCCTTCACCCGGATCCTCACACGTTCTTCTCGCCGCCTGCTGACTGCGATGGCGCCTTCTGCCTGCCTCCCCGGCCGCCGTTCCGCTGGTCCATGTTGTGGGCCGTGTTGCCGAGCAGGACAACGACGGCCCCCGAGTAGCCGGCGAGAACGAACCACGGCATGCCGGCAGCGAGCAGCGCCCCCAGGCCCGCGACGAACACGATGACCCACACGACGAGGGCGATCAGCTGACGCCGGCTTGGGGGTGTGGGCGTGGCCTCGAACAGGTTCATGGATTCTCCTCTGGAGCGCCTCGACGTGGCCGCCTCGCCGAGCGCGGGGCCGCCATCACGGCGGCACGACGATGCCCCGTCTCAGAGCGCTCCGAGAGGCGGTGTCCATGGAAGACGAGCTGCCAGCATCCTTGACTCACCTCCATGAGCGAGCATGCCTCCCGGCAGAAGGGGCGGGCAGGGGCCTTCGCCCCGCGACCCGAGGGCGGCGGGTCGCCGAGGGCAGGCGCGCTCGAAGCGAGCGCGCGAGTGCCGCACGTGGAGCGGTTGGCGCGAGGAGGCCGGTCCGCCGACTCCTGTTCGGCTCGGGAGCCCGGCTACGTGGGCGCCCGGATGTCGCCGGTGGCGGGGTCTCGCCCCCCACTCGTTCCCCGCGACCCGTGGACCGGCCCTGCGGCCTCCCTGAGCTCGTCGAAGCGGTGGGACTCCCGGAGCCTTCCGAGGGCCTCCCGTTCGATGATGCGGACGCGCTCGCCGGACAGATCGAGCCGCTTGCCGATGTCCCGAAGGCTCATGGGGTGCCCGGTCTGCAGCCCGTAGTGGAGGGAGATGACCTCCCTTTCGCGCGCGTCGAGCACGTCCAGCACCGCCCGGCCGACGTTGCCCCGCACCATGGCGTCCTCGACCTCCTCGAGGGGCTGTTCCCAGCCCGGCACGACCAGAAGGTCGACGAGCTCGGTGTCGGGGTCTTCCCCTACGGGCGTCTCGAGCGAGCGCGGCTCACGGCGCTCGGCCTCCATCAGCCGATCGACCTCCTCGAGCGGGATGTCGAGGGCCTTGGACAGCTCCTCGGGCGTCGGGTCCCGGCCCATGCG
>JAKAOD010000204.1 GCA_021823365.1 Actinomycetes bacterium
GACCGAGTCGCCCGAACGGCGCCGGCCGACGCGGACCGAACGGCGCCGGCCGAGACGCGGACCGAACGGCGCCGACCGAGACGCGGACCGAACGGCCGTGCCAGTCGCTGTGGTAACGATGGACCCGTGCCGACGACAGCCATCGGGCCCGCACGAGCCTGTTCGGCGTGCGGCAGGACGGTGTCCCCGGTCGGCGAGAGGCTGCGCTTGCTCGTCGAGCGTCACCGCGCGCGCGACGAGCGCGAGCGGGTGGCGCGGTCGCGCTTCTTGGCCGAGCTCGACCGGCTCACAAGTCCGCTCGATCGCGATGCGGACGCCGTGCACGTGACGGCTTCGGCCGTGGTCGTCGGGAGCAGGGGGACGGTCCTCCACCGTCACCGGCGGCTCGGTCGCTGGCTGCAACCCGGGGGTCACGTCGAGTCGGGCGAGTCGCCGTCGCAGGCGGCGCTGCGAGAGACGGTGGAGGAGACGGGTCTCGACGTGCGGCATCCGCAAGGTCGTCCGAGGCTGCTTCATCTCGACGTGCATCCAGCAGGGGACCACGTCCATCTCGACCTCCGCTTCCTCCTGGTCGCGGACGACCGCGATCCTCGGCCCCCGCCAGGCGAGAGCCCCGACGTCCGGTGGTTCACGTGGGAGGAGGCGGAGACGATCGCCGACGAGGCGCTTGCCGGAGCCCTCTTGGCGGCGCGTGACGTCCTTCGGGAAGGGGGGACCGCCGATGTCCACTGAGCAAGCCTCCGAGCTGCCGGCGGAGGACGAGCTGCCGGCGGAGCCCGGCCCGTCGGCGGAGGACGAGCTGCCGGCGGAGGACGGCCCGTCGGCGGAGGACGGCCCGTCGGCGGAGGACGGCCGGGGACCCGGCCACAGGGCGCCGCTCGAGGCACTGCTGGAGCTCCAGGACCTCGACACCGGGATCGCACAGCTCCAGCACCGCAGGGCTGCGCTGCCGGAGCGCCAGGAGCTCGCCAGCGTGACCGCCGCCCTCGGTGACACGAACCGGCGCGCTGCGGAGATCCAGGGATCGCGGGCGGAGCTCGTGGAGCGCCAGCAGGCGCTCGAGTCGGACATCAGCGCAGCCGCGGCCCGGCGCGAGGCGCTCGAGCAGCGCATGTACGCGGCGCGCGGCATGCCGGCGCGTGACCTGCAGGCCATGGACGAAGAGATCCGGCACCTCCGCCAGCGCCGGGACCAGCTGGAAGACGCCGAGCTCGAGGTGATGGTCGCGCTCGAGCCCCTGGACGCGGAGCTCGCGTCGCTGGACGCAGACGGTGCCCGGTTGCGCGCGCGGGCGGGCCAGGTGCGTGCCGCGCTGGAGGAAGTGGAGCGGGAGCTCGACGAGGAGCTGGCCGTCCAGGTGGACGCGCGCGCCGCCGTCGCGAGCTCCCTACCCGAGGAGCTCCGCAGCCGTTACGAGTCCTTGCGGGCGCGGCTCGGCGGGACCGGCGCCGCGCGCCTCGTCGGGAGCCGGTGCAGCGGGTGCCACCTCGAGCTGCCGTCGATGGAGGTGGACCGGATACGTCACCTCCCCTCCGGAACGGTCGTCACCTGCGAGCAGTGCGGAAGGATCCTGGTGCCGACGGCCGGTTCTCCCGCGACCTGAAGGCTGCCTCGCTGGAGAGTCCACCCGGGTGTGCGCGCGCCGGTGCGCGCGCCGGTGCGCGCGCCGGTGCGCGCACCGGTGAGCCGGAGCCGCCTGCTTACGCGCCGAGCAACGCTCGCAGCGTCCCGGCCACGACGCGCCGCGCCGCGGCGCCGCTGAGGCCCTGTGCGCGACGGAGTCGGTCCCACGTCTCCCAGGAGGCTGCCACCTCTACGGCGGCGAGCAGGTCTCGCCGCCTGCCGCCGGCTGCCTGCAGCTCGTCTGCGAACGTCTCTTCGAGCCGGTCGCGAAGGAGCTTGTCGGTGAGATCCAAGCTCTGCGCGATGCCCTGGTGGCGCACGGCGAGCAGGAAGGCTTGGCGCCGCACCGGAGCGACCGCGTCGAAGAGCCTCGCCCGCTGGAGGACGGTCCGATCGATGCGCTGCCCGAGAGTGAGGTCGTCAGGGACGGGGCGGAGCCCGCGCCAGTGGCGGTCGAACTGCGCACGCGCGACTGCGCGGTGCAGCGCGTCCATGTCCTCGAAGTGGTGGAACACGAGCCGAACGGACACGCCGGCCCGGGCTGCCACCTCCTTGGCGGTAGGCGGCAGCGTGTTCTCGGTCATGAGATCGATGAGCGCGTCGGCGATCCTGGCGCGGGTCTGCTCGCCCCGCTGCCGCGGGCTCTCGCCCTTGCGCATCCTTCCGGGGCTTGCTCGTGGGACGTCCTTGCGGGCAGCGTCAGAGGCCGGGCGCCCGCCTTTCGGGCTGTCGGATCCTGCGACGTCGCGGCGTGCCGAGTCGCGGCGTGCCGAGTCGCGACGTGCCGATACCGAAGAAGCGGAGCGGGGTGCGGAACTTCGTGGGGTCATGTCTCGTCCTTCGGTGGTGCCGGGCGGTTGGGTGTGCTCGGAGGGCGGAGCGTTGCCAGAAGCGAGCGCTCGTCACGCGACCCGCGTGCGCGTGTGCAGGCGTTCACGCGAGTCGGGCGGGAACGTGAGGCGCGACGGACCCGCCCTGCCCGTGTGTCCGGGCGACCTGCCCATTGTCCATGACGACCACGTGGTCGAGGTGCTCGAGATCGCTCGCACGATGCGTGACGACGATGACACTGTTGCCGCGCGTGCTTGCGTCGTCCACGACGCCTGCGACGAGGCGCGCGCCGCCATCCAGGTCCAGTCCGGCCGTGGGCTCGTCGAGCACGAGCACCGGTGCGTCGACGAGCAGGGCACGCGCCAGGGCAAGCCTGCGTCGCTGGCCGCCAGAGACCTGCGCCCCGTCCTCCCCGACCTGAGTGTCCATCCCGTCGGGTAGCGTAGCGACCCAGTCCGCGAGCTGCGCCCTGGCAAGTGCGTCGTGCACCTCTGCGTCGCTCGCCGTCGGGCGCCCGAGTGCGACGTTCTGACGGATGGTTCCGGCGAAGACGTGCGCATCCTGGTCCACGAGCGCGATCGCGCGGCGCACGACTCCTTGGGGGAGCGCGTCGAGCGTGACGCCCCCAAGCGACGCCGAACCTCCTTGCAACGGCCAGAACCGCAACAGCGCGTGCACGAGGCTGCTCTTGCCCGCGCCGCTCGCGCCGACGAGGCCGACGCGTGCACCGGGGGTGACCTCGAGGTCCATGCCGTCGAGCGCCCAGGGGAGCTCGGGGCCGTAGCGAAGGCGGGCGCCGTGCACCGCGATCTCCGGGCAGCCCTGCGGCAGCGCGGCAGGGCGGTCTGGGTCGGTGACGGGCACGGGGATGGACGAGAGGTCGAGCAGCCGGCGTCCGGCCGCGACGACGTCGGAGGCGCGGACCGCCGCAGCGGCGACAGCCGGCACCGTCTCGAACGCGCCGACCGCCGCGAGGGGGAGCACCCCGAGCATCACCGGTCGGATCTCGTGGGAGTGGACCGCAGCGATCCCCAGGGCGAGGATGCCCGTCACCGCGGCGCCGAGGCACACGGTGACGATCGCCCCCGATGCGCCGGTCGACCAGGCGCGGCGCCGGGCGATCGTGGTCAGCTCACGGTCCGTTGCCTTCACCGCCTCGAGCGCTTCCGTGTCGCGGCCGAACGCGATCAGCTCCTGCGCCGCACGAAGCAGGTCGACGACTTCGGCGGCGAGGCGTCCGCGCAGCTCGGCCTCGCGACCGCGTGACGTGCTGGTCACGACCGCGACGGCAGGCGCAGCGACAACCGCGACGAGCAGCGACGCCGCGAGCACGGCACCGGCGAGCGGGAGCACCGCCGCAACGAGAGCCACCGAGACCGTTGCCGCCGCGGCGGTGACTCCCACCGGCAGGAGGCACCTCAGATAAAGGTCCTGGAGGGTGTCGACGTCGTCGGTGACCCGCGCGAGGAGATCGCCGCTGCGCCACCCCCGCAGCCCGGCCGGCGCGAGTGGCTCGAGGCGGTCGTAGAGCCACACCCGCCAACGAACGAGCGAGTGAAAGGCCGCGTCGTGCGCGACCAGCCTCTCGCCATAGCGGAGTGGTCCGCGCAGGAATGCGAGCACCTCCACCCCGGCGAGGACGCCTGCGATCGCGCCGAGCCCGGGGCGGAAGGCGGCCCGGTCGACGACGTAGCCCGAGCCGGCGAGGAGCCCAACGGTCGCAAGGGCGCCGAGGACGCCGAGGAATGCCGCGAGCGCGAGCTTGCGCCATGGCGGCGCGCCGATACGAAGGAGGGTCCGCACCACCGAGGCGGGGGAGAGGGCGGCGGCGCTCACGAGCGGGCTCCGTCGACGTCTGTGCTGCCAACCTCTGTGCCAGCGTCTGTGCCAGCGTCTGTGCCTCCGAACCTTCCGCCGTCTCCTCCGAGGTCCGTCGCGACACCGTCCCCGACACCGTGCTCCTGCGCGGCCGGCGCGGCTGGCGCGCGGAGGTGCACGACTCGATCGAGGCGCGCCACCAGCTCGGGCCGGTGCGCTGCGACGAGCACCGTCTTCGTCTCGAGCCACGGCCCGAGGGTCTCCGCCAAGACCGTCTCCGCGTGGGCGTCCAGATGGGCGATGGGCTCGTCGAGAAGAACGACCTCGCGATCGCAGATGATCGCCCGTGCCAGCGCGAGCCGCTGCCGCTCGCCGGCGCTGAGGGACACGCCCCCTTCGCCGACCGGCGTGGCGAGGCCGTCCGGCAGGCCGTCCACCAGGTGTGAGAGACCGACCAGCTCGATCGCGCGCGCGAGCAGCTCGGTGCTCGCGTCCGGGCCGGCGATGCGAAGGTTGTCCTCGAGAGAGCCATGGAGGAGGTGGGGGCGCTGAGGCACCCAGGCGACCCGGCGCCGCCACCCCGCCACGTCGCTCGCGGACAGGTCGTGACCGCTCACGACGACCCGCCCGGCCGACGGGCGCACGAAGCCCAGGAAGAGGCCGACGGCAGTCGACTTCCCCGAGCCCGAGGGGCCGACGAGCGCGACGTGCTCGCCCGCCTGCACCGCGAGCGAGAACCCGTCCAGGGCGGGCGCGCCGCGACCCGGATACGTGACCGTGACGCTCTCCGCGCGGAGGAGCCCACCACCGGCGCCGTCCGCACGCTTGCTCGGGCGCTCGCCCTCTCGCGGGTCGGGCGGCAGGCCTGCCTCGACGTCGAGGACCGACAGAATGCGGTCCGCTGCGGCCTGCCCTTCGGCGCTCGCGTGGAATTCGGCGGCCGCGCGCCGCAGCGGGAGGAAGACCTCCGGGGAGACGAGCAGCACGGCGAGCGCAGTGGAGAGGCTCACGTGGCCGCCGAGGAGCCGGAGCCCGAGCACCATCGCGACCAGGCCCGTTCCGATCCCCGCGAGGAACTCCAGAGCGAGCGCCGACACGAACGCCACGCGCAGCGTGCTGAGCGTCGTCCGGCGGAGCCCGTCGGTCGCCTCGGCCACCTCGCGCCGCCCATGAGCCTCCCGTCCGAACGCGCGGAGCGTCGGCAGCCCTCGCAGCATGTCCAAGAAGCGCGCCGAGAGCGACGCGAGGCGCCGCCATTGGCTCCGGGTGCGGGCGGCGGACTCCTTCCCGAAGTGCACCATCGCCACGGGCACGAGCGCCGCCAGCCCGAGGAGGATGGCGAACGACGGCCAGTCCTGGCTCGCGACCCACGCGAGGATCCCGATCGGCGCCGTCGCGGCGAGCACCGCCTGCGGCAGGTAGCGGCCGAAGTAGGTCGTGAGCGCGCTCGTGCCACGCGTCGCTGCCAGGGTCAGCTCGCCGGAGCGTTCGCCGCTCAACCACGTTGGGCCGAGATCCAACGCGTGGCGCAGCAGCTGCCGGCGCAGCGCCGAGATCACGGCCGCGCCCGTGCGCTGCGCCGCCGCCTCGCCGGCCCAGCCGAGCACTGCCCGGGCGACGAACGCCGCGCCCAACCCCGCTAGGCGCGGTGCGACCGCGTCGAGCCCTGCGCCGTGGAGCAGGACCGCCGAGAGCACGGACGCGAGGAGGACCGCCTGCGCGACGACGTAGACCGTCGAGGCGAGCCCCACAGCGACGGCCAGGACGAGGTGTCTACGGGTCGCCGAGACCCGGGCGGCCAGGCGGCGGTCGATCAGGCCACCGCGTCGCGAGGCGGTGGCGGTGGCGGACATGT
>JAKAOD010000205.1 GCA_021823365.1 Actinomycetes bacterium
GATCTTTGGGACGCTTCAACGGATGTCCCCAGCTCCATCCTTCGCAGCACTTCGCCTGCCCTCCGGACCTGGCCTCCAGTTGGCGCGACCATGGTGGTCGAGTCTCCCATACGCACCTTCGACGGACACCTGACGGACAACGTTCTGCCGAAAGCTGATCCCACCAGGGAAAAGACGGTGAGCCGGCCTGTAGGCGGGATTCTGTCCAGCCCCGAAAGGCCTGGGTGACCATCCATCTGCGCGGCCTACCTGGGGACTGCCCCTTGCGGGGCGGACGGGCAGCCCATGTCCCACACTTGGCCTTGCTCCGGGTGGGGTTTACCGAGCCGATCCGGTCACCCGGACCGCTGGTGCGCTCTTACCGCACCGTTTCACCCTTGCCTGTGCGGGCCGAGCCCGCCATCGGCGGTCTGATTCTCTGTGGCACTTTCCTGCGGGTCACCCCGACTGGCCGTTAGCCAGCACCCTGCCCTATGGAGTCCCGACCTTCCTCGACCTGGTGTCGCGCAAGGTGCACGACCCACGCCGCGGCCACCCGGCCGGCTCACCGTGCCTCCATTGTGCCAGGCCCCGTGCCCCGACGGTGCCGCTGGGCAGGGTCACGACGTGTCCGCGCAGCGCCCTTTCTCCACAAGGTCGGCACACCCCCTCGCTATGGTGGGCGTCGTGGTCCGAGGCCCGAGGAAGCTCTTCGCCGACGCGCACGCCGACGCACACGCCGAGGCGCACGCCGACGCGCTCTCCATCGCCGATCTCTACGACGAGGTCCAAGGCGCGCTGGAGCGCGCGTTTCCGCGGAAACGTGAGTTGTGGGTGCGCGGCGAGATCCAGCACGTCGCGGACCAGCGCACAGGGCGCGGCCACTGCTACGTCGATCTCGTGGACCCGGATTCGGCGAGGGACCGGCAAGCACCGGTCCTGAAGGTGAAGTGCTGGCAGTCGACGTGGGGACCGCTGCGAGCGACGCTCGCACGCGAAGGGATCGAGTTGCAGGCCGGGATGGTGGTGGTCCTTCGGGGGACGATCGACTTCTACCGCCCGAAGGCCGAGATCGGATTCGTCCTGAGCGAGCTCGACGTCACTGCGCTGCTCGGACGCCTCGCCGCGCAACGTGCGGCGCTCCTCCGTACGCTCGAGGAGGAGGGACTGCTCACGCGAAACGGGTTGCTTCCGATGCCCGAGGTGCCCTTGCGGGTGGGTCTCGTCGCGAGCCCGGACACGGAGGGCTACCGCGACTTCGTCGGCCAGCTGGCCGCCTCGGGCTTCGGGTTCGCGGTGCAGGTGGCCCGCGCGACCGTTCAGGGCTCGGCGGCGCCTGCGGCCATCACCGCCGCGGTCCGCAGGCTCTCCGCACTGGGTCCCGAACGTCTCGACGTGATCGTCGTGGTGCGCGGCGGGGGGTCGAGGGCCGACCTCGCGGCGTTCGACGCCGAGCCGGTGGCCCGGGCCGTCGCCACGTCGTCCGTGCCGGTCTGGACGGGAATCGGCCACACCGGCGACCAGTCGGTCGCGGATGTGGTGGCGAGCCGTTCGTGCATCACCCCGACCGAGTGCGGCCGCGAGATCGTGCAGCGCGTGCGCGGGTGGTGGGAGGCGTCGGTCGTCGCGGCAGCCTCACTGGCCGCTCGCAGGGCAGCAGAAGTGCTCGTCTCTTCGCAACGCGAGCACGACACGACGCGACTGCGGGTCTGCGCGATGGCGAGGCATCTCGTCGACCGGCGGGCCGAGCACCTCGTACGCTGCGGCGCCACGATCGGGCGCTGCGCGCCCCGCCTGGTCGACGACGCGTGGAGCGCGACCGTCCTTCGTGGTGCCCGGGTCCCGCCGCTCGCGCGGGCCCGGGTCGAGCAGGCGACGGAGCGGCTCGGCGCTTTTCGCAGGCTCTTGTCCGCGTACGACGTCGAGCGCCAGCTCGAGCGGGGGTACACCCTCACGTTCGACGCCGAGGGCCGTGTCGTCCGGCACGCTCGCGTGGTCCGGGCGGGGCAGCAGCTCACGACGCGCTTCGTCGACGGCAGCGTCCGATCGGTGGCGGAGGGAGTGGACCTGCACCGCAGCGGATCGGCCGAGTACGAGCGGGTGGAGGAGTGATGGGGCCGTCCCTGGAAGAGCGCGCCGGTGCCGTCGAGCCGCCTGTCGAGGAGATGAGCTACACGGAGGCGAGCGCCGAGCTGGATCGGATCGTCGGGTTCTTCGAAGGTCGCGAAGTCGACGTCGACCAGCTGGTGGGCCGCCTGGTCCGGGCCACGGCGATCATCGAGGAGCTGGACAAGCGGCTCCGCCAGACGCGGATGCAGGTGGAGCAGCTCGTGCCGCGGCTGACGGCTGTGCTGGAGGAGACGGCCGTGCCCGACGACACCGCCGTGCCGGAGGAGACGGCCGGGCCCGACGACACCGCCGTGCTGGAGGAGACGGCCGTGCCCGACGACACCGCCGTGCCGGAGGAGACGGCCGGGCCCGACGACGCCGCCGCACTGGAGCAGCCGGCCCAGCCCGACGAGGTGGCCCCCCTCGGGACCCCAGACCTCGCCGGCGACGGAGAGGACGGCCCCGCTCCCGGGCTCTTCTGATGGCCGGGCCGACCTCGGGACCGCTGTACTTCCGCCAGCTGTTGTCGGGGCGCGACTTTGCCCGCGACGACCCGGTCGCGCTGCAGATGGCCAACTTCACCTACGCGATCGGCGACCGGGGGACCGGCGACGCGCTCCTTGTCGATCCCGCCTATCGAGTACGCGATCTCCTCGACCTCTTGGAGTCGGACGGCATGCGGTGCGCGGGCGTCCTTGCCACGCACTACCACTTCGACCACGTCGGCGGCGCTGCGATGGGCTGGGACGTGGAGGGGATCGCCACGTTGCTCGAACAGGTCCAGGCGCCCATCCACGTCCAGCGGGCCGAGCTGCCCTGGGTGGTGCGAGCGACCGGGGTGGGCGAAGGTGAGCTCACCCCTCACGACAGCGGGGACGTCGTCCGGGTCGGGCACGTGCCCGTCGAGCTCCTGCACACGCCGGGCCACACCCCGGGGAGCCAGTGCTTCCTCGTCGACGGCAGGCTCGTGTCCGGCGACACGCTGTTCCTCCAGGGCTGCGGGAGAACCGATCTCCCGGGCGGGGATCCCGAGGCGCTGTACGAGTCGCTCACCCGGCGGCTCGCGTCGGTGCCCGACGACACGCTCGTGTACCCGGGGCACCGGTACGCACCGGAGCCGTCCGCGACGATGGGCGAGACGCGACGGACGAACGTCTGCTACCGGCCTCGCTCCGTCGAGGAGTGGATGGCCATGTTCGGCCGGTGACCCGAGCCGGCGCCTCCGGAGGCCCGTTGCCGCGCGACGGCGCCGTCGTGATCGTCGGGGCCGCGCTCGGAGGACTGCGCGCCGCGCAGGCACTGCGCGAGGGGGGCTTCACCGGCTCCCTGGTCATGGTGGGCGACGAGGTCCACTACCCCTACGACCGCCCCCCGCTGTCCAAGCAGGTGCTCGCCGGCACGTGGCCGCCGGAGCGGGCGACGCTCGTGGACCGTCGCCGGCTCGCGGACCTCGGGATCGACCTTCGCCTCGGCCAGCGCGCGGGCGCGCTCGACGCCGAGGCGCGCCGGGTCACCCTCGACGACGGCACGGTGCTCGGTGCCGACGGCGTCGTCGTGGCGACCGGGGCCCGGCCGCGACGGCTGCGCGGCACGGAGGCACTGCACGGCGTGGCGGTCGTGCGCACCCTCGACGACTGCGAGCACCTCCGTGGCCGGATCCTCGAGGCGGGGCCCGGCTGTCGTGTCGTCGTGGTCGGCGCGGGGTTCATCGGCTCGGAGGTGGCGGCCACCTGCGCGGGCCTCGGCTGCGACGTCACCGTGCTCGAGGCGCTGCCGACCCCCCTCGAGCCCGCAGTGGGCGAGCTGGTGGGCGCCGCCCTCGGTGCGCTGCACGCGCGCCACGGAGTGGACCTGCGCACGAGTGCGTCGGTCGCGGCGGTGCACGAGCGGGCGGCGCCCCGCGGCGCGCTGTACGAGGTGGAGCTCGCCGGCGGCGAGGAGCTCCCGGCAGACGTCGTCGTGGTCGGCATCGGCGTCGTGCCCAACACGGAGTGGCTGGAGGGGTCGGGGCTCGAGATCGCCGACGGCGTCGTGTGCGACGAAGCCCTGTTCGCCGCCGACGGGGTGGTCTGCGCCGGCGACTTGTGCCGATGGACCTGGCGCCATGCCGGGGACGTGCAGTCGATCCGGATCGAGCACTGGGAGCTTGCCTCGCAGATGGGGACCGCGGCGGCCCGGAGCCTTCTCGCCGGCAGGGCCGAGGCCGAGCCGTTCGACCCCGTCCCGTACTTCTGGTCGGAGCAGTACGGCGTCCGGATCCAGGTCCTCGGGCACCCGGAGCGCACGGACGAGGTCGTGGTCCTCGACGGCGCACTCGACGCCGAGGACGGCAGGTTCGTCGCCGTGTACTCGAGGGACGGGCGGCTCTCCGCCGCACTCGCGGTGTCGCGCCCGCGCCAGCTCATGGCCTTCCGCCCGCTCCTTGCGGCGGGGGCGAGCGTCGCCGAGGCGATGGAGGTGCTCCCGGCGAACGGTTGACGCGTCCGGCGCCCTTCAGAGTCAGAACTCGATCCCCGACAGCTCGGGGATCGTGCGGGTGGCCCGTTCCCGCGCCTCCAGCCACCGGGCCCGCAGCTCCCGGTGGGCCGCCTCCGTGAGCGTGGGCTCGACGACCGCCCTCGGACGATAGGCGTCGGCGATCTCGTCCGTGCCGGACACCACTCCTACCGCGACGCCCGCGAGGAGGCCGGCGCCCAGCGTCGTGGCCTCGCGCTCGGCCGAGAGCTCGACGGGCCGCAAGCACGCGTTCGCCAGCGCCTGCACGAACACGCCGTTCGCGCTCATGCCGCCGTCGACGCGCAGCGTGGGGACGGTCGTCTCGCTGTCGGCCTCCGCGGCCTCGAGGAGATCGGCACCCCGGTGCGCAACCCCCTCGAGCACGGCGCGGGCGATCTCGGCGCGGCCGGAGCCCCGGGTGAGGCCGACGAGCGCCCCCCTGGCGCCGAAGTCCCACACCGGCGTGCCCATCCCCATCAGGGCGGGCACGAACCAGACGCCGCCGGTCGTCTCGCGCTGCGCGGCGAGCGCCTCGGTCTCCGCCGCGCTGGCGACGAGGCCGAGATCGTCGCGCAGCCAGTCGACGCACGCTCCGGCCGTGAGCATGATCGCCTCGCTCCCCCAGGTGAGCTCGCCGGCTCGCCGCCACGCCACGATCGGGAACGTCCCCGACGCCTGGCGCGCCGCGCGTGCGGGGGCCTCGGCCCCGGTGCACAGGTCGAGCATCCCGCCGGTGCCGAACGTCGCCTTGGCGAGGCCCGGCCGGGTGCACCCCTGGCCGACGAGGGACGCCTGCTGATCGCCGATCAGCGCGCAGATGGGCGGGGATCCAGGGAGGGCGGACGCCTCGCCCAGGACCCCGCAGGAGTCGACCACGCTCGGGAGCACCGGCTCGGGGATGCGCAGCGCGGTGAGCACCCGGGCGTCCCACGTGTCCCAACGGGACGTGTCGCCTGCAGCCAGCATGCCCGTCACGGCCGCGTTGGTGGCGTCCGTGACGTGGAGGCCGCCTCCCGCTCTCTCGGGACCTCCTGCGAGCACCCAGGCGACCCAGCTGTCCACGGTGCCGGCGCACAGCTCGCCTGCCTCGGCGCGCGCCCGGTCGGGATCGACGTCGTCGAGGATCGCCGCGATCTTCGTCGCGGACATGTTCGGTGCGAGACGGATGCCGTCGGCTTGCAGCACCAGGCACGTGACGACCGTGCGGAGGTCCTGCCACCCGATCGCCGGGGCGACGGGCGCACCCGTGCGACGGTCCCAGACGAGCGCGGTCGCGCGTTGCGTCGCGACGCCGACCGCGGCGACCGGCCCGTACTCGGCGAGCACCCCGGTGGCGAGCTCGACGACCGCGGCTGCGAGCTGCGCCCCGTCGAGCTCTGCGAGCCCAGGAGCCGGTGCGCTCGTCGCAAGCGCCGCGTGCCGGGCGTGCTCGACCGAGCCGTTCGGGCGAACGATCCCCGCTCGGACGCCGCTCGAGCCCACGTCCACCACGAGCACGGCTCCGTCGGCCGCCTTCCCCCCCGCGTCCCTCA
>JAKAOD010000206.1 GCA_021823365.1 Actinomycetes bacterium
TCGCACCGCGGTCTCCCTCGTCGAGAGGGTCCTCATCGCTCCGTTCCTCACGTTGTCTCCTGTTCTGATCATGGATTTCATTGTTGGTTGTTCACATTTCTCGATCGACTGACCGCCCAGGGAATGCGTCACACGACCGTCGCCTGACCGTCGGCGGACGCTGAACCGCTCACCGGAACTGCTCGAGCCGCGATGAGGGCGATCCGGCGGCGTTTGCGTGCCGTGAGGAATCCGGCGATGCCGCCCGTCGCCGGCTTGGAGAGGCTTCGCTCGAAGAGCCGGAACGCGAAGTCCAGAAGGAACGCCACGGCGACGTAGATGGCTGCGGCGGCCGTGTAGAGCACGAAGGGCTGGAACGTCGTCGCCTCGATGTTCTCGGTGACATGGATCACCTCGAGAAGCCCTATCACGGAGAAGACGGAAGTTGTCTTCACCATGCCGATGAACATGCTGCCGACATTGGGAATGGCGATCTTCGTCGCTTGTGGGAGCACCACGTGGACGAACACGCGCGCGCGATGCAGGCCCACGGCCGTGCCTGCCTCGCGCTGGCCGCGCGGTATCGCTTCGAGCGCGGACCGGAAGATCTCCGCGAGGAACGCGCTGTAGAGCAGCGCGAGCGCCACCACCCCTGCTGCGAAGACGGAGAGATTGATCCCGAGCAGCAGCGACCAGCCGAAGTACACCCAGAGCACGCTGACGAGGGCCGGCACGCCCCGGAACACGTTGATCCACAACGCGGCCAGCGACGAGAACGGCTGCCTAGACATCCGGCCGACGGCGAGCAGCAGGCCGACGACGACGGAGATGAGCAGCCCCACGACTGAGACCTCGAGCGCGGTGGCGATCCCTCCGAGAAGCTCGCCGCGATACTGCCAGATGATGCTCCAGTCGAACACGGTCGCGGTCATCGCGCGTCCTCGCCGGTCACAGCACGGACCCGATGAACGCGCGCGCGCGTGCGTTCGTGCACTCGTCGAAGAACCCCCGCGGACCGGAGTCGACGATCGCCCCCTCTTCCATGAAGACGTTCAAGTCGCCGATCTCACGCGCGAAGTTCATTTCGTGGGTGACGATCACCATCGTCATGCCTGACTCGGCGAGCCTGCGCATCACTCCGAGCACCTCGCCGACCAGCTCGGGGTCGAGCGCGGACGTCGGCTCGTCGAAGAGCATCACCTTCGGGTCCAGGCTCACCGCCCGCGCGATCGCTACCCGCTGCTGCTGTCCGCCGGACAGCTGGGACGGGTAGTGCGCGGCCCAGCGGAGGAGTCCGACGCTCTCCAGCGCCTCGGCCGCGCGCTCTTCAGCTGCGGATCGGCTGAGGCGCTTGGCCCGACGCAGCGCGAGGGTGACATTCTCCAGGGCGCTCAGATGGGGAAAGAGGTTGAACTGCTGGAAGACCATGCCCACCTGGCGCCGAAGCTCGAGCGGGTCGCCACGCTCACCCTTGGCGCACGCGGCCGGGCCGTACTCGGTGCCGAGTACGCGGATCGAGCCCTCGTCGGGTTGCTCCAAGAGGTTGATGGTCCTGAGCACGGTCGATTTCCCCGACCCGGACGGCCCGAAGATCACGACGTGCTCGCCCGCATGCACGGTGATGTCGACGCCATGGAGCACCTCGAGCGACCCGAACCGTTTGCGAATGCCCCGCAGCTCGACCACGGGCTGCTGCTTCAGCTCTTCCGCCGGCGACTCCTCTGCGGCTGGGATCACGACGCTCGCATGCGCGGTCCTGCCGGGCACGCGCTCCGAGACACGAGCTCGCGCGGGGATCGCACTCATCGTCCCCTGGGTCGCTGCTCCGAGCATGGCACCCACGCACTCCCGGTTCCTCGTCGCGCTCGTGGGGACCTCGCCGACCACCTCACCGGCCGCGCCGGCATCTCGCCGTGGAGCGCTCCGCAACGTCGCCACCGCGACTCCACGAGCATGTCGAACCCGACTCCAATTGACGGCCCCCTGTCTTCCCTCCGCAGTCGCGCCACGCGATGTTCGATCTTCGAGCAGGCGTACGAAATGGAGAGAACGGCGAATTATCGGGTCAGCGCTCCCGCGTGTCAAGGTAGCCGAGGGCGCACAGGACCGCCGCTGGAGGAGCATCGTCGAGGGCGAGTCCCGTGCGGTCGGCAGGTCGGGGGCCGTGCTGCACCAACGCGTGTCGGAGAGGCGTCGAAGCGGGCTGATCGCCGGCGGAGTGGCCACAATCGGGAAGTCCGCCTTCGCCGACCCTCGGTGCGTCGTGCGTCAGTGCTCGTGCGTCAGTAATTGATGGAGTGCTTGAGCATGAACGCTGTCTCGCCCCACCTGTGCATGATCGTGTGGTAAGCGCCGGTCCTGATCAGCACATTGACAGCGTCCGCGATGACCGCGCCGAGCTTTCCCTTCGTGACGCCTGCGCCTTCCGGTTGGGGTTTCAGGTCGAACGGCTCGAGCACCAGCTTGTGGGTCTGATGGATGATGTACGCGATCCCTGTCGCGGTGCTGGAGTAGAGCTGGTCCCTCCCGTCCTCCACGGCCAGCTCGGCCGCCGCCTCCGAAGGGAACGTGTGGACCGACAGGGAGGGCTTCCCCGCCTTCTTGCACTGCGCGGAGATGCCGTTCATGTATGTGATGTACGCAGACGCCTCGATGACTGCCACGGAGTCGCCGCAGAGGTCCAGCGCGTTCTTGACCGGCTTCACGCCGCTCCCCGGCTTTGCCGCAAAGCCGGTCCCGACCGCGTAGATCGAGACGATGTTGATGACCTTCACCCGAGCCGGAGTGACGATGAACGACGTGAACGAGGTGTTGAACCGGCCATCTTGGAGGCTGGGGATGAACGTTGTGAACGCGCCAGACGCGGTCGCGTGCCACGTCAGTCCGAGCACCGCGGCAACGGCCCGGCCCATGTCCACCTCCTGGCCCTGCAGCACCCCACCGCTCACGAACTCGTCGGGTGGTGTGTCGTTGTAGGAGATGTCCTTCAGCCCGGTCTTCCTCACTGTCGCTGGTACCTGCTTCGCCAGCGCCTGGTCCACGTAGATCTTCGCGCCGTCGATCGTCAGCGCCGGTCGTGCCGTGTGCCGCGAGCCCTCTGCCCCGCTCACCGGGACCGAGAGACCGAGCGCTGCGACGACCGCCACTCCGACCACTGGCGAGCAGAGGCACGCCGCGCGGCGCAACGCCCCCCTGCGGCGCCGATGCGACGGCGTGTCCGCGACGTCAGACGCCCGGAGCGGGGGATTCCTCCACGCACGGTACCGATCGCTCATGTGTCCCCCCTCGACGTGGCTCGGACCTCTGGGGCCACCCTACCGCCAGCCTGTCTGTTCGTCAAGCAGCGATGTGTTCGCATAGTGAACATCCGGGGAACGGAGCGGCGGACGGGAGCCTCCCGTTCGGAAGCTCGTCCGGGCCGTCCTCCGGGCTGACCCACCCTCGCTACCTCAGCCGCTTTCCCCTTCCACGGCACGACCGACCGGTGACGTGATGCGCGCCAGGAACTGGCGAGTCCTCTCGTGGTTCGGGTTCGCGAGGACCTCGTCGGGCGGTCCCGACTCGACGACGACCCCCCCGTCCATGAAGATCACCCGGTGACTGACCTCCCTCGCGAACCCCATCTCGTGGGTGACGACGATCATCGTCGTTCCGTCCTTCGCGAGTGCCTGCATGACCTGGAGCACCTCGCCGACGATCTCCGGGTCGAGCGCCGAGGTCGGCTCGTCGAAGAGCATCAGCTTCGGACGCATCGCGAGCGCTCGTGCGATCGCGACGCGCTGCTGCTGCCCGCCTGAGAGCTGGGCAGGATAGGAGCTCGCCTTGTCGGCCAACCCGACCCGTTCGAGCAGGGTCGTCGCCCGCCTCTCCACCTCGTCGCGAGGCTCTTTCTTCACCGAGATCGGGGCCTCCATGACGTTCTGCAGCGCAGTCAGGTGCGCGAAGAGGTTGAAGCTCTGGAACACCATGCCGATCTGGACCCGCTGCATCGCCAGCTCGCTGGCACGCAGGCCGACGATCCGGCCACCTTCGATCCGCTGACCCATCATCTCGCCATCCAAGTGGATCGTCCCAGAAGTCGGCTCCTCGAGGAAGTTGATGCAGCGAAGCAGCGTGCTCTTTCCCGACCCCGACGGCCCGATGACGCACAGCACCTCTCCGGTATGGACGTCGAAGCTGACGCCTCGCAGCACTTCGGTCCTGCCGAACCGCTTGTGGAGGCTGTCGATGCGGAGGATGGGCTGGTCGGCGTGCACGATCACCTACCCTCGTCCCGCCGTGCGCGGAGCGTGATCAAGAACATTCCGGTCAGACACGTCCTCACGAGAGGAACTGATCGAACTGGCGCGCGCGGATCCGATCCAGGAGGTTCGTCGAGCGCCGGCTCGACTCGCTGCGTCCGAAGTGGCGTTCCACGAAGTGCTGTCCGACCGAGAGCACGGTCGTCACGATCAGGTACCAGAGGCACGCGACGACGAGCAGCGGGATCGTCTGGAACGTCCTCGCGTAGACGAGCTGCACGGAGTAGAGAAGCTCGGGGAGCGAGATGACGCTGACCAGGCTCGTCCCCTTCAGCATGCTGATGGCCTGGTTGCCCGTCGGCGGGATGATGAACCTCATCGCCTGCGGGAACACAATCCGCCGGAATGCAAGCGTCCTGGTCATCCCCAGTGCGGTGGCGGCCTCGGTCTGGCGGGTGTCGACGGACACGATGCCAGCCCGCACGATCTCGGACATGTAGGCGGCCTCGTTCAGACCGAGCCCGAGCGTCGCGGCGACGAGCGTCGTGACGAGCGCGTTCGTGCTGCCGCTGACGAAGGTCGGGCCGAAGGGGACGCCGATCGACAGCCGGGGGACGAAAGCGGCGATGTTGTACCAGAACAGGATCTGGACGAGCAGCGGCGTCCCACGGAAGAACCAGATGTACACCGTCGCGGCGAGGGAGAGCACGGCGCTCTTCGACAGCCGCATCAACGCGAGGATGGTCCCTCCGACGATGCCGATCGTCATCGCGAGCGCGGTGAGGTACAAGGTGCGGAGGAGCCCGGCGAGGATCCCGCCGTTCACGAACCAGTGGCCGACGACTCCCCACTGGAGGCTGCTCGAGGTGACGAGGAGATGCCCGAGCATGGCGAGCAGCACCAGCACGACCGCAAGAAGCGTCCAGCGAGCGGGTTTGCGCACGAGGCGAGGCAGGTCGCTCCTCTTCGGCAGCCGCCGCTCCCTTTGGGCATCGGCCCGCTCGGCCCCGTCCGCCGGGGAGAGCGGCTCGGCGGCCTGCTCCGAGAGGGCCGCGCGCGCGGGCCGGTCACGCACGGTCACCGGTGTCGGTGTCGGTGAGCCGCCCACGAAGCGCGCTGCTCGTCCAGTGGGGTCGGACCGTCGCTACCGGGAACGGCGGCAGAAGCGAGTTCCCGACGCGCACCGGGCCCCCGCTCTCCCGGCTCCCCGGAAAGTCCGTCCGCTCTGCGAGCGGATGTCCGAAACATAGGAGATGGGTCATTCTCTGGTCCCCGCAGACCCGTGTCAAGACGACCGCACGCCCCTCTCACGACAACGTCGACGAGCGGGCGCCGCGCGCGTCCTTCCAGCTCAGCTCCCGAGCGGGCGTGTCTCCTCGCCGTCAGGTCCGAGGAGCTCGAGGCGCTGGAGCGCGATCGGGACGTTGCCGTTGCGCCAGAGTCCGTCGTGGAAGCGCCGCAGGTCGAATCCGTCGCCCTGCGCGCCCGCCGCGTCGGCCAGGAAGCGTTGGACCTGCGTCTTTCCGACCTGGTAGCTGAGACCCTGCCCGGGTGACGCTGCGAAGGACGCCGCCTCCTCTGCTGCAGTTCCCAGGTCCATCGGCACCGAGGCCGCAAGATGGTCGCGTGCCTCGGCGAGCGTCATGTCCCCCGTTGCGAGCCCTATGTCCACCTCCACGCGCAGCGCACGCAGGCGCATGAAGGAGAAGATCGCCGCGCGCGTGGGGGAGGTCTCGGAGAAGTAGCCGGCCTGCAGCATCATCTCTTCGTTGTAGAAGGCGATGCCTTCATTCGCGCAGGAGTCGTAGTAGCGCCGCCGGAGGGGGTTCGGATGACGCCACGAGAGGGCGAGCTGCTGGTAGTGCACGCCCTCGTGAGCGATCAT
>JAKAOD010000207.1 GCA_021823365.1 Actinomycetes bacterium
TGCCCGACGAAGTTGTCGAGCGCCTGGAACGTCTGGCCGCCCGTGAGCGGATGTCGGTCGCGGCGGTAGCGGTGAGGGAGCTCGAGGAGGTCTCGCGCCGGGTGGACAACCCGGCGCTGCTGGGCGACCTGCCGGACCTGGGCATTGATCCGGTCTCCGTCGTCGCCGACGTGGACGCGGGGCGCGCCGCGCAGTGATCGTCGTCGACGCGTCGGCGGCGGTCTCCGCGCTGCTCAACGCTGGCCCTGCTCGTCGGGCATTGGCTGAGGAGCAGGTACACGTCCCTCACCTGATCGACTCCGAGGTCGCCAACGCCCTTCGCCGTGGGGTCACTGCCTCGCGGGTCGAGCCTGGCGATGCATGGACCGCGCTCGGCCGGTGGCGCCGGCTCGGCATGTCGCGCTATGCCGTCTTCCATCTGCTGGAGCGCGTTTGGGAGCTGCGGGAGAATCTCTCGGCCTATGACGCTTCGTATGTCGCGTTGGCCGAATCACTCGGCTGTGCACTGCTTACTGCGGACGTACGGCTCGGTAAAGCTCCGGGACTCCGCTGTCCGGTGACCGTGGTCCCCCGGTAGTGGCGGTGCGTCTGGATGGACGTGGTCGTCGATTGTCGGTGGAAGCATGACGGAATGCCCGAGAATGAGCAGGTGGCTGCCATGGCGCCGCCATATGCAAGCTCAGCCACCAGCAGGTTCGCAGTATCAGAGACGCGCAGACGCGCAAGCGAACGATGTCACCTCCACCCGTTGTAACGAAGACAACATTTCCGTGTTGGACGAAGGACGTTGCCGTCTTCGCCGGAACGAAGGCAAATGCTGATGTTCGAATCCTCGACGATCCGTTCCCGACAGTGGAACCTTGGAGTGATGGCGAGCGGCTCGGCGATCTGACGTCCGGCCGCACCTTGACCCTCGTCTTCCTTGCTCAGGGACCCACACGAACCCGAGGAGTGCCGTATAGTGAGGTGCCGTAAGTCTCGATCGTGACCGTGTTGTCGGGGGTGCGGAACATGCCGTGCGCCGAAGACTCCGGTCGCTCCGGCGAGCAGCACTCGCATCACGACTCGGGCTCGGTTCTGCGGGCCTCGGCTCGGCGGAAGTGCCGCTGTCCGAGCTCTTGGCAGACCGAGATCGAGTACTCGGCGTAGAAGGCCTCACGGCCTCGTCGCTGCGCGACGCGGTGCTCGGGATCGTCACGCCAGGCGTGCTGGTGGGCGAGGGTGTCGAACACGATCAGTGACACCCGCTCACCGTCGGGGGCGGCGTAGGTCTTGAAGTCGACGAAGCCCGGCGCCTGCCGGGCACGAGCCTCCATCCTCGCTGCGAGCTCGCCGTAACCGTTCGCTTCAGCGTCGTCACGCAGGCGTGAGCGGAACACCGTGACGACGCGCTGGGCAGTCTCTGGCTCCATGCGGCCAGCTTTGCCGAAAAAGATGTCCCCACGCCGAAACTCGACGAAGCCGCAGAGGGTCGCGATGCCGGGTCAGGCCTCGCCGCGGAGTCACCGGGCTCTCGAACTGGCCCGCGATGGCGCTCGTTGACGGTCGGCTACGGCGTGAACCACCGCCGGATTGTGTGCGACGGTCGATCGAAGAGTCGCCCAGGAACTCGTGCATGGTCACCAGCGCCGCACCAGGGGCCGATCCGTAGCCGGCTACCTCTTCTCCGGCGTCCGCGCGGGATTCGATGGCTGACCCCGGGGCCGAGTCGGCAGGCAGGTTGGTCCGTTGCGCCCTATTTGACCTGTCCATGCCGCCGGGCGAGACGAAGGTTCAGTGGATGGGACGACCTCGATCGGGCTCGGGAGGGCGGAGGGCTACCGCCTGCCCGGATCGCCCGACACGAGGTGCGCCGAGCGCAACCGCCTCGACCTCCGAGTGACCGCATTCATGAAGGCCGAAGCCGAGTGTCGAAAGGTCGGTGAGACAGCTCCCGAGCTCCCGACAGGAGGTGACCGCTGGCGTGTGATGTGGGATCCCGAGGGCCGCCCGTTCCGCCTGGTCCCCGATCGCCCTGGCGCTCGAGCGTTGCCGAAGTGACCGCCAAGACGCCGCCGCGCGAGGGTCACCGGCTGAGCTCGACTCGAGTCTGTCTGGAGGTCGGCTCACCGTGGGTCTTCGCCACGGCGCTCGACTGGCCCGGCTGGTGTCGGCGCGGCCGAGGAGAGGAGCAGGCACTCCACCTTCTCGTGGACTACGAGGAGCGTTACCGTCGTGTCGTGGGCCCGGGCTTCGAACCCGGACCGTTCGAGGTGGTCAGGCGAAGCCGGGGGAACCGAACGACGGACTTCGGTGCACCAAACGTTCAAGGTCCCTGGGACGACGAGTCCTTGGATCGCAGCGAGCGTGACCGCCTCGTCGGGCTTTTGGAAGCGACGTGGCGGTTCTTCGATCAGGTAGTGGAGGACGCGCCCGCCGCACTCAGAAAGGGCCCACGGGGTGGAGGGCGCGACCGCGACGCCATCGTCGATCACGTGCGAGAAGCAGAGCGCGCGTACAGCACCAAGGTCGGAACGCGCGTCGCTCCTCGGACCCCGTGGGCACAGCAGCGCGTCATGCTTGGCGATGCACTTCGAGCTGAGAGCTCGAGCGGTGCATGGCCGGCTCGGTACGCGATTCGGCGCTGTGCATGGCACGTCCTCGATCATGCATGGGAGATCCAGGACAAGTCGGAACGAGAGGATCTGTAGGGGTGCCGCTTCACGACTCGAGGACCCCGACGTCCCTAACCACGGGCTCTGATTCGTGCCGGAGGGAGCGACGACGTCAGCTCGTAGCGCGCGTTCGGACGAACCGAAGCACGGCCACTCTGGCTCACCCGCCCGGCGGCGACCGGTCGAGATCATGCAGCAGCCCGACGATGGCCCGCTTCGGCCTGGCGGCCAGTCCAGATGGCGCGCCGCGGCACTGATCGCCCGGGTCGCTTCGAGGGACAGTTCCTCCAGTACAGCCGGTCCGGGGTCACGCTGCCCGCGTGGTGCGCGGGATGGCCAAGACGGGAGCATGGGTGATCCGGTCGAGGTCGCTATCGGGGAGCGTGCCGACGAACGGGGCAATCACCCTCCTGATCTGCTTGCTGCGCCTCCCTTGCGTTCGCATTGGTGCTTGGCGACGCGGGCGAGGCTCTTCTGCGCGGCGCCGGTCACCTCGCCTCATCCTCGGCGAGCACCACGACCCCGCTCGGCGCGTCGAGCAGCGCCATGGTGCGCTGGGCGGCGTCGTCGACGTGGATCCGCGGCGGGGCGGGGAGGTCGTCGCAGTAGAAGGTGCCCGGGCCGTAGAACTGGCCGTAGCGGATGACGACGCCGCCGGCGTCGAGGACAAGGCGTTCGTGGACGGCGATGGCGGTGCCGCTCCCGGGCGGCGTCCAGGCGATGCTCTGCGCGAGGAAGCGGCGTGCCTCGGCTGCGGCGGCAGCGGCGAGCAGGTGGCGCGTCCCTTCGGTGCGGATCCGGTTGTTGCGTGGAGCGTAGTCAGGGATCTGGTCGACGCGGTCGGGGAGATCGGTGAGCTGGTGCATGACGAGGTCGGGCGCGAACGCGACGACGGACTCGCAGAGCGCGGCGGCGTCGAACACGTCGCAGATGACCGGCGTGGCGCCGAAGGCCGCGATCGTGGCGGCCTTGTCGGCCGAGCGGGTCATGCCCGCCACCTCATGGCCCGCGCCTTCGAGCAACGCCAGGACGCGGGCGCCGATGACCCCGGTCGCTCCGGCGAGGAACACCCGCATCACCGCTCACCACCCTCGACGTGGAGCACCTCGGTGCTGTGGAAGTGTCCCCATGCGAGCTCTGCGGAGAGCGAGATCATGCACTCGGAGCACAACTCGTCATCGCTCAGGGCGACGGCACCCCAGCTGCCGGCCTCGGCGTGGGGACGCAGGCGCGAGCGCGACACGGTGACGACTGGACGGGCAGTGCCTTTCTCCATGCGACCAGCATTGCACCGGGGTGCGGCTCGAGACGTTGGCCACGACGACTGCGCGTCAGCCGTGCGCGACGTCTCGACCAGGGAATGCTCATTCGACCGCACCGGCTGAGGTGGCGCGGCGATGCTGCCGGCCGGACGGGCGCTCTCGAGGCCCTCGCATGCCGCGGAGCGTCGCGACTACAGGAGCGCCTCCCTGACTGCTTCGCGCGCCGGCGCGCCGTACGCAGCCGTACCGCCGCGTGGGACAATGCCGTACGCAGCGAGACGGGCGAGAGGGGCCCCGTTGGTGGTGGGCGCTGCGAGGCTCGGCTGGCCGTCCAGCTGGCGTGGTGAGCTCGACCGCGTGGACGCATGTGGTGTGGCACTGTCACAGATGCAGCGGCTGTCTTGTCTCTATGGGGTGTGGGTCGCGAAGGCACCGTGGGCATGATCGGACCTGACGAGACGGTCTCCCACGAGCACGAGCTCGAGCAGGTGCGAAGGATGTCGTTCGCCATCGCGTACCGGATGCTCGGCAGCGCGGCGGAGGCCGAGGACGTGGTCCAAGAAGCGCTGCTCCGGGTCCACCGGGCGACCGAGAACGGTGAGCAGGTCGCATCCTTGCGGGCGTACGTGGCGACGGCGACGACCCGGTTGGCGATCAACGAGCTCCGCTCCGCGCGGCGTCGTCGAGAGCAGTACGTCGGTGAGTGGCTGCCGTCACCGGTGCTCACCGGCGAGGTCGACGACCCCTCCGAGCGCGCAGAGATGGCCGACTCGCTGTCCATGGCGTTGCTCGTGGTCTTGGAGAGCCTGTCCGCCGAGCAGCGGGCTGCCTGGTTGCTGCACGATGTGTTCTGCTACCCCTACGCGCAGATCGCTGCGATCCTCGAGAAGAGCGAGGAGAACGTGCGCAAGCTCGCCAGCCGGGCTCGCCGTCACATCGAAGAGCGCCGTCCGCGCTTTCCGACTTCGGTCCAACAGCGCGAGGAGCTGACCCGGAGGTTCCTCGCCGCCGTCCGTCACGGCGACCTCTCCGGCCTCGAGGCGCTCCTGGCCGACGACGTGGTGCTCACCGGTGACGGTGGCGGGAAGGTCCCATCCCTGGCGCGCCCGGTGCATGGACGTCACAACGTGGTTCAGGTACTGGGCATCTGGCTCCGGGTCCTCGATCGGATCCCAGCGGTGACGCTGCGTCCGGCGGAGGTGAACGGCGGGACCGGCGTGATGGTGCTCGACCACCAGGGCTGTCTGGTGGCTGTGTGGACGCTCGAGCTCACCGGCGGCGAGATCCGTGCCATCGGGTCGGTCGTGAACCCCGACAAGCTTGCACACCTCGGACCGGTCGCCGACTTCGCCGCACTCGTCGGCGCGTCGCTGCAGCGACGTTCCGCCACCCACGACCGACGACCGACGACCGGCGATCAAGGAGGAAGACAATGAGCCACGCGCGGATCCAAAACCCTGTGCTTGTCGTTCCCGGCGCGCTCGAGGCGCTCCAGCGCCTCGGCCACTCAGCACGCGTCGCCGGAGTTTCGGAGGTGACGCTCGCCATGGTCACGCTGCGGGCGAGCCAGATCAACGGCTGCAGCGTGTGCGTGGACATCCACACCCGGGAGCTCGAAGCGTTGGGGGTGAACGGCGAGCGCATCCACCTTGTCGCCGCGTGGCGTGATGCGCCGTACTTCAGCGACGCCGAGCGCGCCGCGCTGGCGCTTGCGGAGGCGGCCACCCGGCTCTCCGACAGGGCTGACCCGGTGCCCGACGGCGTCTGGGAAGAGGCCGCCAGGCACTTCGACGAGGCCCAACTGGCCGCCCTGGTGATTGCCATCGCGACGATCAACGCCTTCAACCGCGTCAACGTCTCTACCCGCCAGCCGACCGGGGCTCACGTCGCCCGGATCGTCGAGGCCGGGCGGGTCGCAGCGACGGGCTGAGCAGCGAGGGACGTCTGAGCCGCCGGCCTCCCGACCCGCGTGCCGCGTCGACGATCGCCTCGCGCCCGGGCACCCGTGGCCCGCTGCCCCAGAAGGCTGCGACACGGCGGCAATCTCCCGCCTACGAACTGAGCGGACAGTCGTTCGGTGGGCGAGCCCACGCCGACTCTCGTTAGCACTCTCGGGTCGAGAGTGCTAATATGTGGTTACCGCAGAATGCTTGGA
>JAKAOD010000208.1 GCA_021823365.1 Actinomycetes bacterium
CGATCTGTGTTCGTGCCGCGGGCTCGCTGCTCGTCCTGCGAGGTGACGCACGCCCTGCTCCCGGCGTTCTTGTTCTCGGGGCGACTGCACGACGCCGAGACGATCGGGTCCGTGATCGAGTCCGTCGCCTGCGGGCGGTGCGGGGTGCGTCCGGTCGCCCGGGCGCTCGGTGTGGTGCACGAGACCGCCCGTGGCTGGGTGCGGCGGTTCCGTGCCGGCGCGAGGCGGATCGCCTTGTCCTTCTCGGCGCTGGCCGTCGAGCTCGGCGGCGACGCTCCGGTGGCCGTCGACGACGTCACTGTGCTCGCACTGCTGGCGATCGTCGCTTCGTTCTCGGCGGCCTGCGACCTGCCGGGCTGGCTGGCGCTCGGGATGTGGCGGTTCTGCTCGGCGGTGTGCGGCGCGAGCCTGCTGGCGACCAACACGGGCTCTCCCTATCTCGTCGTCGGCAGGAGGCGTTTCATGCCTCCTGTCCGGATCGACGACGAGATGGGAAGCGACTGATGGCACAAGACGACCAACAAGAGGCGATCGCTCTGTTCCGCTACGGGGTGATCGCAGAGGCACTGCCAGACCGACTCACACCTGGCGAACGTGGGGTGATCGTCAGGCAGATCGCATCGCGGGACCACCAGCTGCCGTCGGGCGAGCTGCGGACGTACTCCCGCAACACGATCGACCGCTGGATCCGCTCATACAGAAGAGGTGGCCTGGAGGCCCTGCGGCCAGACCCGAGATCGGACACCGGATCGGTGCGCTCGCACCCCGAGCTGTATGCCGAGGCGGCGGCCCTCCGCCTGGAGCTGCCGTCGCGCTCGGCGGCCCAGATCGGGACGATCCTCTATCACCGCCACGGCGTGCGTGTCGCCGAGCGCACGATCCGCCAGCAGCTGCGTCGTGCTGGCCTGCATCGTGAGGCGCTCGAGGCAGAGCCGAAGGTGTTCGGTCGCTTCGAGGCGGCACGGCCCAACGAGCGCTGGATCACAGACGTGCTCGTCGGTCCGTTCGTCCCGCACCCGAAGACCGATGCCTCGGTGCGGGCCAAGCTGTTCCTGATCGTCGACGACCACAGCCGCCTGCTCGTCGACGGCCGCTTCTACGCCCACGAGAACGCCAGGTCCTGCCAGGAGCTGCTGCGCCGGGCGATCCAGCGGCGTGGGCTGCCCGAGGTCTTGTACTGCGACAACGGGGCCCCCTTCGCCAACTCCTGGTTGACACGCACCTGCGCGGTGCTCGGCGTGCGCCTGGTGCACTCACGTCCCTACTCGCCCCCCTTAACCGGCCAATACGGCGACAGCGGGGAAGGCGGCAGGCAGGGAAGTACTCGGAATCCACCACTTCATGCTCCAGAGTTGCTACGAACGGTGCATGGCAATTGAGAAGGCCGCGGGTTCGTTACGCGTCGATCGCTCCGAGTCCGGCTGGAGGCTGACGGGCGCCAGTGGCGAGCAGCTCACGCTCGTGAACGACTACCTCGCCTATCTGGCGGACCGGAACTACTCGCCGCGCACCGTTCGCTCGTATGCCTTCGACCTTCTCTCGTTCTACCGGTGGTTGTCGGCAGACGGCACCGCCGTCGAGGACGTGAGCACGGACACACTCATGCGATTCCTCGGCTCTTGTCGCGAGGCGAGGCTCACTGGTCAGCACGGCGGCAACGTCGTCTCGATCCGAAGCGGCAGGTCACAGGGATATGCCCCTACGACCGTGAACCGACGAATGGCAGCGATCTCGGGGATGTTCTCGTTCCGCCAGATGCGTGATCCTGCTGCGACGAACCCCGTCCCGCGTGGTCAAGCGGCCAGGCGAACGGCGAAGGGCGAACGATCGGGAATGCTCGGCCATCTCGCCCGTCCCCGGACGCGTTCGCAGCTGCGTGTGCGCGAACCTCGTCGCCTCCCGCGCAGCCTCGACCCGAATGAGACAAGGGCGCTCCTCGGGAGCTTCCGTACCGATCGCGACCGGGCCATCGCTGGGCTCATGCTCTTCTCCGGGCTGCGAAGTGCCGAGGTGCTCGGTCTCGCGGTCCCAGACGTCGACATCGCCCGAGGATGGATCCGTGTGATCGGCAAGGGGGACAAGGAGCGCCGTGTCCCGCTCGACCCGGACGTCGCGAGCCTCGTCCAGGCCTATCTGCTCGCCGAGCGCCCCGAGACGGCCTCACGGCGGCTCTTTGTCGTCGCGAAGGGCCCGCATCGCGGTCAGCCGCTCACCCCAGAAGGACTGCGTCGCGTCTTTCGCTACCACCGTGAGGTCGCCGGGGTACCCGCTGGCCACCCGCACGCTCTCCGCCACAGCTTCGGCACGGCCCTCGCCGAGGCGGGCGTCGACCTCTCGGTGATGCAGGCGCTCATGGGCCATGACCACGTGGACTCGGCGGCGGTCTACATCCACCTCTCGCCCGCACACGTCCGCCGTTCCTACGACGAAGCTCGTGCGCGCCAGCGCGCCCGCGAGGCCGGGCGGTGAACTCGGCACCGCAGGCCGCCCTCACCGGCGACGTTCGTCTCTATGAGGAGTTCCTCGCCTTCCTCTCTCGCCGCGGCGTCGGCAACGAGACCATGTGCAAAGGGGCTCGCAGCTTCATGGACCGCTTCCCGGACCCCCAGGACTGGGCGGCGCTCCCCCTCGCCGAACGCCTCGATGCCCGCAGCCAGACCCGACCCTTCCTCAACTTCTTGATGCTCAATGGGCATCTCCGCCCCGGCTACGACTACCTGCTCGAGCGCAAACTCGCCGGGATCTTGAACGAGGCGCGCCAAAGCCCGATCGCCAGGGAGCTCGAGGTGTTCTTCGACGCCGCCCGCGCCATCGGCTACGGCGAGCGGGCCGCCCTCGGGATGACCTCGCAGGTAGCTGCCCGACTCCGCATCGAGGCCGCCGTGCCGCTCGAAGCGATGACGAACGACGAGCTCATCTGCTTCGAGGCAGCCGTGACCGCTCGCGAGGTACGGAACCATCGCAGCTACAAGCACTACCGCAGCGCTCTTTATGCCTCCCACGCGGTCCTCTTCCACCTCGGCGCCCCCGTCCGCGAGCCGGAGAAGCGCACTGCGGTGCGATGGAGCTTCGAGCAGTACTTCACAGGCGTCGACGAGGCCATCGCCCGTCAGCTGTCCGCCTACTGTGAACGGATCGCCGCGACGCTCGCCCGCTCGACGGCGTCGGGCACGGCGAGCGAGCTCGCCCACTTCGGCCGCTTCCTCGCCGTCTCTGACCCTCAGCTTCACAGTCTTCGGGATCTTGATCGCCAGCGACACATCGAGCCCTACCTCTCCGCCCTCGCCCGGGCGTGCAATCCCCGCACCGGAGAGGCCGTCGCCATCTCGACGAGGCGCAGCCGCACCCAGGTGGTGGGCCGGATGCTCGAGACGATGGCCGAGTGGGGCTGGGAGGAGGCACCCGCTCGGCGGCTCGTCTTCGCGAGCGATAGCCCACGGCTTCCTCGGCCGCTACCGCGCTATCTGCCCCCCGACGAGGACCGGCGTCTCGTCGCCGCCCTCGAGGCTTCCCCGAACCGGCTGCTGGCTGACGCCATGTTGCTACTACGGGCAAGCGGCGTGCGCATCGGCGAGCTGTGCGACCTCGAGCTCGACTGCATCCACGAGGTCCCCGGCCAGGGTGCGTGGCTGAAGGTTCCCCTCGGAAAGCTCCTCACCGAACGCATGGTCCCCTTAGACGACGAAACGGTCGCCATCGTCGACCGAATCGTCGCCCACCGCTCGCCCGGCCGACCGCTTCGCCACCCTCGCAGCGGCAAGCCCGTCGAGTTCCTCCTCACCCAGCACGGACGGCGGGTCTTTTCTGGCACGCTTCGAGCCGAGCTCGCTCGGGCGGCCGAGGCTGCCGGCATCGGCCCGGTCGTACCGCACCAGCTGCGCCACACCTTCGCCACGGCTCTCGTGAACGCCGGCTGCTCGCTGCAGAGCCTGATGGCGATGCTCGGCCACGTCTCGGCGGAGATGAGCCTGCGCTATGGGCGGCTTTTCGACGAGACCGTGCGTGCCGAGTACGAGCGGGCGCTCACCCTCGCGAAGGGTCGCCTCGGAGACGTTCTGGCAGAGGCGACTCCGGTGAAGCTCGAGACCGACTGGCGCAGGGCACCGCTGCTCAAGTCCCGCCTCTCGGGCGGCTACTGCGTACGCACGCTCGCACAGGGCGCCTGTGCCTACACCAACATCTGTGAGCACTGCCCGAACTTCCGCTCGGACGCGACCTTCCTGCCCACCCTGCTCACCCAGCGTGCCGACACCGCCGACCTCCTGGCCGACGCCGAAGCGCGTGGTTGGGGGGAAGAAGCTGCCCGTCACCGTCGCCTCATCGATCGGCTCGACAAGCTCGTCGCCGAAAGCGGAGGCGAAGAGGGGGTCGAGTCCGCATGAGCGACGTCGCTGCTGCGGTGGAGGCGGTCTGTGCTGAGCTCTCAGCCCACGGCGCCACGGTCACCTTCGCCGCGGTGGCCGAGCGAGTCGGCGTCTCGAAGGCAACCCTCTATCGCCGAGCCGAGCTACGAGCCGTCGTCGAGGAGCATCGCCTTCGCAGCCGCGAGCCCTACAGCCTCGCCGGCATCGTCGTTGAGCTCGACCACCTCCGCCAAGGACTCGAGGCCGTCGCCGCGAAAGTCCGCCGTCACGAGGAGGAGATCCGCAAGCTCCGCCGGCGATCACCGGAGCGCTGACACCCGATTCATCCCGGAGGCTGGATCTTCCTGAGCCAGGATTGGCCGGATAACCAGAGGGCAGGGGCAAGCAGGAGCGGCTCAACCGCTACATCCGCGAAGCCTTCCTCGCCGAGGCGTGCCATCGCGGCATCCCGTGCCTGGAGGAGCTGAACGACCTCTTCTCTGCCTGGGCCGAGCAGGTCTGCAACCGCCGCACCCACGCCGAGACAGGAGAGCTGCCGATCGAGCGCTTCGAGCGATCCGGTCCGCATCGTGGTGCCCCGCCCGAGCGCATCCGCGAGGCCTTCCGGTGGTCGGTGACCCGCAAGGTGACCCGCACCGCCAGCGTGCCGCTGCAGGCCAACACCTACGCCGTCGACCCGTCGCTGGTCGGGCGGAGAGTCGAGCTGCGCTACGACCCTGAGGACCTGACCCGCATCGACGTCTACTTCGAAGGAAAGCCGGCCGGACTGGCCGTGCCGTTCGTCATCCGCCGCCACGTGCACCCCGCCGTGCCGCAGGCCAAGCGTCCCGAGCCCGAGCCGTCAGGGGTCGACTACCTCGGGCTCGTCGCCTCGGCCCACGAGGAGGCAGCCGGCACCGGAACCAAGATCGACTTCTCCCAGCTGCAGATGTTCGAGCTCGAAGAGGCAGAGGAACTGACCGAGGAAGCGCTGTCGGGGGAGGCGCTGTGAGCCGCGCCCCCTGGGTCGCCCACTTCGGCCTGACACGCACCCCGTTCGGCAAGTCGATCGCCGCCAAGGACCTGTTCTCCCGCCAGGCGCACGCCGAGGCGGTGGCGAGGATCAGCTTCTGCGTCGTCGAGTCGGCCCTCGGCGTGGTCACCGGCGACGTCGGCGCCGGAAAGACGGTGTCGGTGAGACCGGAGTTACGCAGTTGGGTTAGCCGCCGAGGGTCAGATATTGCCCGTTGAGCTGGGAGAATGCCGCGTTGGGGCGTGCGTCGCCGTGTATCTATAGATCCTTGGTGGCTCAGGGCGTGGTCGGTGGGCTGAGCTCGACGAACTGGGGTGGCTCGGAGAGCTTGAGGGCGCGCAGGATGGCGGCCTGCTGTGGGAGCGTGGCGGTGCGACGCCGGACGGTCCCGATCTCGCCGGTGAAGGTGCCAAGGTGCATACGGTCGAGCTGGTGGCGCAGGTTGCGCCAGGTGTCGTTGGTAGCCGTCTCGGCGAGGCGGATGAGCAGCAGGGCGAGCCAGCACAGCAAGACGTGGGCACGGATGCGCCGCTCGAGGTGGTGATAGACGGGACGCAGGTCCAAGGTGGACTTCATGTCCCGCCATCCCCGTTCGACCTCGAGGAGCTGCTTGTAGGCGGGGGCGATGTGCTCAGCGGAGAGGGCGGCGTAGGAACAGAGAAGCAAGAACTTGCAG
>JAKAOD010000209.1 GCA_021823365.1 Actinomycetes bacterium
ATCTCAGAACCCAGCGCCATGCAGGCGCAGGTGGTGACGGAGGTGTCGCTGATCCCGCCCGCGATCTTGGTGAGGGTGTTGGCACTGGCGGGGGCGCTCGGGATCCAATCGGCTGGTCCCTGTCCGGGTCCGAAGAGCTGGACGAGCTCGCGCCGCGGCGGCTCAGGAGGGCGTGCGCACCGCCGCGGCGCGTGACCGTGCCTCGGGCGAGCTGGAAGCGATCACCTCGAGGATCTCGTCCCCGACGAGCTCGTGGCGCTCGAGCAGGGCGTCGCGCAACCCCTCGACGACTTCCCGGTGCTGCTCGAGCATCGCTATCGTCGACTTCTTCAGGCGTGCGAGCAGCTCCTCGACCTCCTCGCGAGAGTGGTCGACGGCGAGCACCTTGGCGGCGAGGTTCCTGCCGCCGGCGATGTCGACGGTCTCGAGCGAGACGAGCGAGCTGCCCATGCCGAGGGATCCGACCATCTGGCACGCGGCGTTCGTCGCCGCCTGGAGGTCGGCGGCAACCCCGGAGCCGGCCGCCCCGAAGAAGATCTCTTCGGCCGCCATGCCCCCGAAGGCGATCTGGATGAGCGCCTCGATCTCGTCCCTCGTCCGGGTGAACCGCTCCTCGGCGTCGCTGTGGAGCAACAGGCCGAGCGCGCCGCCGCGCTTGATGATCGAGAGGACGTCGAGCTTGCGGCCCTTGCCGACCAGCCAGGCGACGGTGGCGTGCCCCGACTCGTGCACGGCGATCGCGCGTCGCTCCTGCTCGGTGTACTCGACGGGCTGGCCGATGCCGATCTCCTGGGTCATCTTCGCCTGCTGGACGTCTGCGAGCGAGAGCCGGTCGGCGCCTCGGCGCAACGCCCAGACGAGCGCTTCGTCGAGCAGGTGCTCGAGCATCACTGGGGAGTAGCCGATCGTCATCGCCGCGAGGCCGTCACGCCGCTGCTCGTCGTCGAGCTCGGCCTCGTGCGACTTCCGGGCGAGGTAGTAGTCGAGAATCTCCCGGCGGCCCGAGCGCGAGGGGAGGTCGAAGTAGATCTTGCGGTCGAAGCGCCCGGGTCGAAGCAGCGCCGGGTCGAGGTCGCCGGCCCGGTTGGTCGCCCCGACGACGAGGATGTTGGCATCCGGCGCCGGGCGCTTGCGCAGTTGGTGCTCGACCGGGAGCCAGGCGTTGACGAGGTCGGCGAGCGCGCCGGAGAGACGCCGCGACAGGGGCGGCTGGTCGAAGGACTGGAGCTGGACGAGGAGCTCGTTGACGACGCCGGAGATGCCTTCGGAGCGCGTCCCCATGCCGGCGCGCGCCCCGCCGATGGCGTCGATCTCCTCGATGAAGCCGATCGCACCCCCTTCCTTGCGCGCGTAGGAGCGGAGCGCGCGGAAGTACGAGCGGATCTTGCGGTTCGTCTGGCCGTAGAACATGGACTGGAAGGCCGAGGCCGAGACGAAGAGGAAGGGCACTCCCGCCTCGGCCGCCATCGCCTTGGCGACGTAGGTCTTTCCGGTGCCAGGGGGACCCTCGAACAGGATGGCGCGCCGGGACGTGCCGCCCATCTGCTCGCGGAAGGTCTTGTGCGCGAGGAACAGATTGAGCGTCTTGACCGCCTCGTCGACGACGGACCCGGAGCCCCGCACGTCGGCGAAGCAGACGTCGATCTCGCCCGGGCGGTAGAGCACGTGCGGCGAGCGTCCCGCCCCGAGCAGCGGGCCGAGAAGGACGAGGACGAGGACGGTGATGAGGAGGACCGCCGGGAGGTACCGGGTGTCCGACGAGGGGAGGTGGACGCCGGGGAAGGGGCTTCCGTAGAGGGCGTCGCGGACCGAGATTCCGGCGAGGAGCACGAGGAGGACGAGCGCCACCGTCCGCAGCCGAGCGCGCCGGGCCCGCTCCCGCGCGCGCGCGACGTCGCTCACCGGCCCGCTCAACACGGCGGGCTGGCCGATCGACCGCAACCTGGCACGCGGCTCGGAGGTGCGCACTTCCGGCTCCTTCTGGGTCGGCGACAGAGCCCGTTCTACCAACCGGCCCCGTCCCTGTACAGGTCGGTCACCGCTTCGACCAGGATTTCTTCGCACGAATCGTGTGGGTGCCGCCACGGACGGCGCGGGACGCCACGTTCGGTCACCCTGCAGCCGCGGGGCGCCGCGCGCGGCACGCGGCGGGCGAACATCCGTTCGATGGAGCGCTATGATCCCGCGGCGTGTTGGCGTGCCAGGGATCGCTTCTCGACCTCGCCGATCGGATCGGGCCCCGCGACCCAGCACCTCCGGCGGTGCGGATCGATCTCGGCGTCGGCGCATGGGTCGAGCATCGACCGGCATGGCTCGAGGGCGGACGTCAGCTCCTCGAGGTGCTCCTCGAGAGCGGCGACCTCCTCGTCATGGGTGGCTCCTGCCGGCGCAGCTTCGACCACGCCGTCCCGAAGACCGCCCGCCGGGTCGGGCCGCGGGTCAGCGTCCAGCTCCGGCCCCGCGGCGTGCGCTGAGGGTCCGGAACGGTCACGCGGCGGGGGTTGAGCCTTTGGTCGCCGCCGGGATGCCCTCGGCCGGCGGGCGGAGCGGGTCGAGGTCGCGGACGCCTGAGGCGCGAAACGCGCCGGAGGCGACCTGCTGGCGGCGGCTCAGCGCCCAGAGCGCCAGCTCGGCGGGGTGGAGCGGCGCCGAGATGAGGAAGCCCTGGGCGATGTCGCAGCCAAGCGCAGAGAGCCTCCGGTAGGTCGCCTCGGACTCGACCCCTTCGGCGACGACCTCGAGGTCGAGGCGGTGGACGAGGGCGATGACCGAACCGACGATCGCGTCGTCGGTGGCGTCGGCGGTGAGCCCGACGATGAAGGACTTGTCGATCTTCACCTCGCGCACCGGCAGGTGCTTGACGCGCGCGAGCGACGAGGTCCCTACGCCGAAGTCGTCGATCGAGAGCCGCACGCCGAGGTCGGCGAGCGGCTCGAGGACATGGCGGTCGTCGAACGGTCCGGTGAGGGCGCGCGACTCGGTGATCTCGAGCGTGAGCATCGAGGGGGGCAGTTCGTGCGCGTCGAGGAGCTGGCGGACGTCGGTGACGATCGTCGGGTCGTCGAGCTGGACGGGAGAGAGGTTGACGGCGACGTTGAGCTCGAGGCCCTCGCGGCGCCACTCGGCGCATTGGCTCATCACGGCGTCGAGCACCCATCTCGTGAGCGGGCGGATCAGCCCTGAGCTCTCTGCGACGGGGATGAACTGCTCGGGGTCGATGGCGCCGTAGCGGGGGTGCGTCCAGCGGAGCAGCGCTTCGACGCCCGCGACCTCGCCGGTGTCGAAGCGGATCTTCGGCTGGTAGTGGAGGTCGAGGCTCGTCGCGCGGATCGCCTCTCGGATCGCGGCGACGAGCGACGGCCGGTCGATGTGCCCCGAGGTCGCGTCGTCGTGGACGGCGACGCCGCCGCCTTGCTGCTTCGCCCGGTACATCGCGAGGTCGGCCTGGCGCATCAGGGTGAAGCGGTCGTCGGAGTGCAGCGGGGCGACGCTCACCCCGATGCTCGCGCCGAGCGAGACCGAGGTGTCGGAGATCTCGACCGGGGTCTGCGCGGCGAGGCTGAGGTTGTTCGCGATCGAGACGAGCTCGGCCGGGTCCTCCGCCTTGGTGACGACGGCCGCGAACTCGTCGCCACCCAGCCGGCCGACGATCCCGCGGCCCTCGACGACCGACTTCAGACCCTGGCCGAGATGCTGGAGGAAGATGTCGCCGGCCTCGTGGCCGAGGGAGTCGTTCAGGCTCTTGAAGCCGTCGAGGTCGATGATCATCAGCCCGACGAGCGAGCCCTCGGCGCGCCCCTCGAGCGCCCGGTCGACCTCTGCCGTGAACAGGCGCCGGTTGGCGAGGCCGGTGAGGGCGTCGTGGGACGCCTGGTGCTCCTTCGTCGCGATCTCGGCCCGCAGCTGCTCGAGCAGGCTCGAGCTGCGCAGCGCCATCGCCGTCGGCGTGGCGATCGCCTCGACGAGCTCGAGGTCGTCGCGGTGGAACGTGACGTTCTCGCCACCGCGGCGGTCGGCGACGACGAGGACCTTCACATCGTCCTCTGCGTCTGACGGGAGCCGGTAGGCGATGGCGTCGCGGAGCCCGAGGATCGTGAGGGCGTCGCGGAGCCGGCGGTCGTGCGTCTGGCGCCGGACGAGGACGTAGGTCTCGTCATGGAGGACGAGCTCGGCGAGGGGGTGGCGTACTGAAGCGACCGTCGTGCGGGTCTCGTCGTCGTGCAGCGTGTGGCAGATGCTGGCGACCGGTCCGGGCTGGATGAGCTGGGCGACCTCGGCATTGAGCAGGGCGAGAGCCTTCTCGAGCACCGTCGTGATCACCCGCTCGGGTTCGACGACGCCGGCGAGCCCGCGCTCGAACTGGTAGAGGTCGTCGAGCGTCGTGTAGCGGGTCTTGATGCGCCCGTACGCGCCGTAGGTGACGCCGGTGATGCCGGCGCCGGCGAGAAAGAGCAGCCCGTTGCCGAGCCCGGTCCACAGGAGGTGGACCGAGAGGAGGCCGACCACGCTGTTGACGGCGGCGGTCGGCAGCAAGGCGAGGCCGTTGACGGCGAGTACCGTGACGGAGAAGGGACCGCCGGAAATGGCTATGGCCGTGCGCACGACGGCGTTGCCGGTCACCTCGCTCGTGAGCAGCGCGGCGACAGCGGCTGCACCGCCTTGGGCCGACAGCGGCGAGGCGGCACCGAGGGCCGCGTGGTAGACGAGGATCGCGATCGCCGCCGACAGTGCGTGGACGGCGGGGTTCATCGCGACCTTGAGCGCGGATCGTCGGTCGACGAGCGACCAGAGAATGGTGCCGAGCGCCGCGCTCAGGAGCGTGTAGCCGGGCGCGAGGAAGACGATCGCCGCGAGCAGCGACGCGTCCGTGAGGTCGAGCGAGTGGTAGTGCCGGTGGTACTGAAAGCGGACCTCCGCGGCGTGGCCGAGGGCGAAGACGGCGATCAGCACCGGCCACGGGAGGTGGATCGGTGCGGTGAGCTGCCGGTAGTGGGCGAGCGCCAGCGCCCAGCACGCCCAGGTCGCCACGGCGAGCACACCGCTCAGGCCCCACAGCCAGGCGGCGCGGGGCATGCCGCCGAGGCGGCTCGGCGTGGCAGGGTCCGGCTCAGCCATTGCGCGCCGCTGGTGCCAGTGTTGCTGGAGTGACTCCTGTTGCGAGACCCGTGCCACGTCCTAGCATTGGGACCCGATGTGGCGCTCCTGGCACGTGACGCCGACGGCTGGCCGTGCGCCGCCGGCGAGCTGTAGTGGCGCGCCGCGCTCGCCTGCTCTCCCGGTCCCCGACCATCGAGAGGAGGTGATCCGTGACCGCCAATGTCCAGTGGAAGTGAGGGCCCGCCCGAAGACAGGCCCCCACTTCGTTTCGGACCGGGGGTGACGTCCCACACGTTCGGGTGTAGGAGACCTGGGCGTGCTTGATGGGGCGTCCCCCTCCGTGCTGTGGACACGGCCGGCCGGCGAACGCCGGCCGGCCGTGCCGTCACCAACGGCAGGAGGTGCCGCTCGATTTAGCCTGATCGCGGCCGTCGCGGCGCCTGACCGCCCGGCCCCGACCGGTGAGGAGCAGTGTGCTGAGCAGGGGAAAGGGATGACGGGGGTCACCTTCGCCGGGCGCCGGCACGTCCGCCGGCGGGCCCGCCTCCGGCTGCTCGTCGCCGCGAGCGGCCTCTCCTCCGTCGGCGACGGTCTCGTCCTCGTCGCGTTCCCGCTGCTGGCCGTGCACGTCACGTCGTCGGCGCTGCTCATCTCGGGGCTCGTCGTTGCCGGCCGGTTGCCCTGGCTGGTGGTCGCCCTGCCCGGAGGCGTGCTCGCCGACAGGGCGGAGCAGGGCCTCCTCGTCCTCACCGTCGACTTGCTGCGCGCCGTCGTCGTCGCCGCGGTGGCGCTCGGGGCGGTGACCGGGCGGATCACCATCTGGGAGATGTACGCCGGCAGCTTCCTCGTAGGTGCGGGGGAGACCATCGACTTCGCCGTCACCCAGTCGCTCGTCCCGGTCCTCGCCGGCGAAGCCGACCTCAACCGTTTCAACGGCCAGGTCAACGCCGC
>JAKAOD010000210.1 GCA_021823365.1 Actinomycetes bacterium
CATCTTCGACTGATGAGCGTGGACGGCCAGCGCAAACGAAACCGCCATATCGTCGTGGCCCGACCGGTCGTGATCCAACCGCACAGAGCCGGGGGTGTTCTCGACGAGGCGCACCTTGCTCAACTCGTCGAGCAGGTCGGGGTCGTCGGGCAGCTCGACCAGGCCGTCGCGAAGCGCAATATGCAGGGCATTCGCCAGGCGACCGACTGACTGCGACGTGAAGTTCAGCGGCTCGGCGGCGACGCCTCTGCTCCGCAGTCGCTCGATGGTGCCAACCATCTGCCACGGGTCGGCGATCACGCGGGCACCGAAGTATTCGCGCGATGCCTGCACGAGCCAATCCTCGACGTCCGCCAGGCGTACCGGGTGTAGGCGCGACCCTTTCCACCGTTCCAGACGATCGACGACAACGCGCACCAAAGCGCCGTGCTCCGGACCGGACGGCACGGCGTGCGTCACGGTTGCAACAGTCGGGTCGTTCGAGCGCCCGTAGTCGACCGTCAGTAGGTAACGGAACCCGGCCCGGGGCGCTTGCGGGCCGTCGAGCACGACCGCGCGACGCAGGTCCTCCTCGCTGACGAGGCTGTCCTCGGCTTCGGTCCATTCGTTGAGGTGGAGCTGAAGGAACTCGGATTCGCGCATGAGCGATCTCTGCGCTTCGACGAGGTCGCGATCGACCCAGGGCAAATAGCCCTGCTGCTCGCTCGCCCGCCAGCGCTCCGGGTGGGCTCGAGCTTCCTTGAGCACGCGGAAGGCCAAACTTGCCGGGCTACCTGCACTTGTGATGATCAGGAGCCGGCTGCCCTCGACCTTCTGCGTCGCCGACAGCAGCGCTACCCAGAGCCTCCGGGCGTTCCGAGTCGACGGCCACGCCGCGAACTCATCGATGATCGTCCAGCTCGGGCGCATACCGAAGGCGCTCGCGCCATCTGCTGAGATCGTCGCCACCGAGGCGCCATTCGGACCGACGATGCGGCTGTTCTCGACGCGGACGATCTTCGCCAGGCCCGGCGTGCGCTCGACGATCCCCGACGCGGCGTCGATCAGGAGATCGGCCTGTCCCTGATCGACGGCGGCGACGATGCCACGCGCCCCAGCCGGTGCCTCCGCGACAAGCCAGCCGATCGACGCACAGGCCGCGTCGCTCGTCTTTCGTCCGCCGCGGGGCCTCGTCTGGAAGTGCCAACGGAGACCGTCCGGGGCGAAGAGCGCCGCCATGTCGGATCTCTGGAAGTCCGAAGCCGTCTCTCCCCACGGGCGCCCGTCGTCGAGAACGAGTCCGTGTACTACGTCAAGGGGTTTCACGAAGCCTCCCGTCGGGTAGGTGAAAGGTCGTCATACGGGCGCGCACCTCCGCCGCTCTTGCGGGTCTGCTCGCTCGCTTTCTCGACATAAGGCCGGGGTGTCATACGCCGTGCTCGTCGTGCTGCTCGGGCTCGGCGTCGTCGCCGCTCGTGATCGCACGATCGACGCGATCTCGCTGCTCACGTAGCTGTCGTCCCCGCTCGGCGAGGTCAGCAAGCGTCACGGCGCCAATCTCGGCGGTGGCTGCAACCGCCTTCAACCTGGCGTGTCCCAGCGGCGAAAGTCCCAGCTCGTCCGCCAGCTTCGCTGCCAGCCGGCTCGCCGCCGTCGCCTGCTCGAAGACCCGCGACGCGATCCGCTCGACGCCCTTCTCGGCCGCCATTCGCTCGATGTAGTCGTGCAAGAGCTGCTCTCGCGCGGCAGCCTGCAAGTAGCGCTGGACGGAGACGGCGAACACCGGCTCCGTCAGAAGCCAGGGAGCCACCTTCTCAAGCTCGGCGTGGACGCGCTCGGCGCGCCGAGCGACGATCCGGTCGCTTCGCGCTCCGTGGCGCAGGTTGGCCAGGTTGCCTGGCTCGAATGGGGGCCTGCTGTCGCGCCTCGTCCAGGGCGGCGACTCGACCTCGCCACTTTGCTGCGGCTTCGCCTGCTGCTCGGCTGCCTGCGCTGCTCGCCGGGCTCGGCGTATGGGTTGTCCGGCCATCGCGTCTTCCTTTATCGTGACATTCACCGTGACACGCGTTCGCGCGTCGTCCTGACCTGCGTGTTTGCACCACTTCGCGTGCGCGATCTGCCCTGTGGACTAGTGCCGTCGGCGTGCGCGCGCGACGCGTTGCCGTTGAATCGCACCGAAGGTTGAAGTTGTCGCGGGCGTCGTCCACAACTCGTGCGCGAGCGCGGCGAGTGGCGGACGTTGAAAGCCTGCGTCAAGCGGGCGGCGAAAGGGACGTAGCGCGGCCATCAGAAGGGCTCCTCGTCCTCGGGAATAGCGTCCAGGTGGCCCGATTCCCTGCGTTGGCCGTCTGGTAGAGGGGGGGTATTAAACACCTGGTCATTACCAGACGGCCCAGACGGCCAAGATGCGCGGAGGGGTCGGGAGGTGGCCGTCTGGCCGTGTGGCAGTGACCAGGACCAACCGAGCACCCTGCCACGCTCTCCTCGGCGTGCTTCGGCCACGACCCCGAGATCCTGCCGGGCTCGGCGAAGGGTGCGCTCCGAGAAGCCGCTCGCCTTGATCACCTCGGCTGCGTCTCTCGGGCCGTCGGCGAGTAGCGTCTTCAGCGCGTCGCGGGCCGCACCGCGCTCCCCCTTCTCGTCAGCGGTCAGGGGAGCCGCAACGATGTCCTCAGCCGCGACGTCGCTCGCGCCGAGTCCCTTCACGAAGCCGACCTCGAACGTCGGGTCGTCGCCGATCTCGAACCTGATCCCCTGCGCCGGCTGCCTGAAGTTGCTCTTGCCGACACGCGCGACGCGTCTCTCCCCGGAGGGGTCGTCAGGGTCGACGCCGACGACGATCGAGACGCGAGGGACGGACGTCCACGCGGTCGAGCCGATCGCAGCGGTAACGGGGTCCGCGCCGCCCTTCGGGGGATGGACGAGCCCGAGGATCGCCGCCTTGGTGCGCTCGGCTTCGCCAGCGAGAGCGGAGAGGGCCGAACCGACGACGGCGTAGTTGTGACTGTCGCCCCGCACCGTGTACCCAAGCCCGTCGACGACGACGAGGGCGAGACGCTGGGCGCGTATGACATCCCCGAGGATCGAAACGTCGAGAGGGAGCTGCCAGCGGCGACGGTAGACCTTTCCCTCGTCGTCCCGGTCCTCGACGTCGCCGAGTATGACGACGCGATCGAGGTCGGCTCCAGCCGCCATCAGGCGAGCGACCAGGCGATCGGCCGGCTCTTCGAGCGACAGGATCGCCGCCCGCATCTTCGGGCGCATCTCGTCGCCGGGAAGCGGCATTCCGAGAGTCAGGGCGGCGATCGCGTGCGACGCCAACGTCGTCTTCCCAGAGCCCTGCCGACCGGTCATCAGATTCAGCGCCCCTCGTACGATCCACCCCTTCCACAACCACTCCGGGCGCGAAGGCGTGATCGAGGTCGCCGGCTGGTAGCTGAGGTGGACGCGGGTCGGCTCGTCCTCGGTCAAGGGGACATCGGGGGACCGCGTGACGTCCGGCAGGGGGTTCACGGCGGGGCTCATGGCGCGCTTCGGGTGCTGGCGCGCTGACGCGGCCGGTCGGAGGTGGACAGCGCTGCGAGCGCCCGCTGCGCTCTTGTCAAGACCGCGGCGAGGTCCTCAACGGTCCCCGACGCGGCCTTGTTGTAGAGGTCCGCCCCTGCCTGCATGATCTCGCGTCGCCGGGCTACTACGGCGACGCGACGGGCAGCGCGCCCCCGGGGGTCTGACATTGCCGGCAACGCATCGAGAGCAGCACGCAGGCGCCGCTCCTCGACTCCCGCCGCCGCGGCAAGCATCTCGATGCGCACGTCGAGGGACAGCCGCGCCCCGGACCGCTTCGCGTGCGCCTCGGCGTCCGCAATCTCGGGATCGTCGCCGTGCTCCAGCAGCCGCCCGACCCACCCCGAGTAGAAGTCGCCGGGATCAACGACGGCGCGGAGACCGGCGACGTTGCGGGCGTTGACGACGACGAGCCCGGCGACGCGCTGCTCGGCGTCGACGTCTTCGGGAATCTCGACGAGAGGGGCGCTCATGATGCGGTCGGCGCTTCGACGCCAGCGGCGACCAGGACCGCGTCCTCGGACATTCCAAGGAGGTTGGCGACGGCCGTCACGGAATAGCGACGACGGGCGCCGACGACGATCGGCGGCACGGGAAGCGTCCCTTGGCGTGCTTGGACCCGAACCTGCCACGGTGTGACTCTGAGCACCGCCGCGAGTTCGACGTCGGTCAGGACGCCGGGGTGGGCCGGCATCACGGAGCCATCTCTCTCGTCAGCGCGTCCAGCTCGCGCAGGACCTCAGCGTAACGCTCGCGGTGTGCGGGCCCGGGGTCCTGCCGTCCACCTTCCCACCGGCAGATGAGAGACGGGTCGACGCCGAGCACGGCGGCTATCTGCGCCTGCGTCACTTTTGCCGCCTCGCGGATGGTCCGGCGGTCCTCGGGCCGGGGAAGGCTGAGCCGCTCCCTCGCCCGCTCCAGTAGCTCGCTGAGTTCCATGTCAGGACGTGTACCACGCCTCCTGAAACTTCAGAGCATCAACTACGCGTGCACCTATTCAGGAGGTGTGACGCGCCTCTTGCTATCGGGTCACGAACGCGGTAACCTCTGTGCATGGCGCTCGCACGTCGCCCGTCAGCCGCCGAAGTCGAACTGCTCGGCTGGCGGTCGAGCTGGGCCGACGACCGGCTGACCGTCGAGGGTCCGATCCCCGGACAGGATGAGTGGCGAGTTGTGCTCGTCTACTTCCCCGTTGCCGAGCGGCTCGTCCTCGGAGAGCTGCGTGTCATCCCGGCTACGGCTCGGCGCCGGTACGCGACCGAGCACCGCGAGGTGCCCGCCGAGACGCCGCTCGACCTCACGGTCGGCTACTGGAGCGGTGGAGTCGAGGAGCTGGAGGCCATCGAGGGACCCGGGATCACCGCGCGCCTGCTGCGGGAGATTAAGGTCGGCGAGCTGGCCCGCGACGTGAAGGGGCTCATCTCGGCGACATCGGATCTTGTGATCGACGAGGTATCCGGGCGCACCGTCGAGCGCGTCTGGACACGGGTAATCCGTGACGAGTCAAGCAGGCCCCGGAGCGCGGGCCGGTCTGATGAGTTCTACGCCGCATGGGCGGGTCGATACCTCCGGGCACTCGACGAGCATCCCCGCGCCCCGTACGTGCTCCTCGCCGAGCGCTACGGCGTGACGGTCAAGGAAGCGCAGTACCTCGTTGCGCGCGCCCGCTCGCGGTGCATTCTCACCGCCCAACGACAGGGGAAGGCCGGCGGCCAGCTCACAGCGAAGGGCGAGCGTCTACTACGTGATCTCGCAGGACGAGCATCGAGCGGAAGGGACGGCCGATGAGTAAGGGATTGGTCAAGCAGCGCACCCCTGGCAAGGGGAAGCCGTGGTCGTGCTACTGGTGGGCGAAGGACCCGAGCACCGGGCGCTATGTGCAGCACTCCAAGGGCGGTCACCGGACACGTGCCGATGCCGAGTCGTTTCTGCGCGACGTGCTCGGGCGCGTCGAGGACGGCAGCTTCCGCAAGGAGTCGAAGGGGCGCACCGTCGCTGACCTCGTCGCTGACTGGCTCGCAGCGCAGGAGGCTCGCGGCCTGCGGGTGAACACGACGACGATGTACAAGAACGTCGTTCGCGGATGGATTACGCCCTACGTCGGCGCCGTCAGGATCGCCGAGCTGACCCCGGCTCGTGTCGGGGATCTCGTGACGAAGTTGCGCGAGAAGGGGCTCAGCGATCGCAGCGTGCAGCTCGCCGTCGGCACATTGAAGGCAGCGACCCGATGGGCGTTCGAGTCGGCGCAGCTGATGCGCGACCCGCTCAGCGGCTACCGCCGTCCGAAGGTCGCGCCGTCGGAGAAGGCGAGCACGGCTTGGTCACCGGAGGAATCGGCAAGGTTCCTGTCGTCTGTCGCCGACGACCGGCTCCGCGCCGCGTGGTGGCTGCTCATCACTCGCGGGCTTCGGCGGGGCGAGCTGCTCGGACTCCGCTGGTCGGACGTCACCCTCGGAGAGACCGAGGGGATGGCC
>JAKAOD010000211.1 GCA_021823365.1 Actinomycetes bacterium
CCGGTGCGAGCTAGTACTCGCTGTCGCCGGTCGACCTGAGCCCGAAGGGCAGCGGCTCACCGACTTTCCACGACCCCTCGCGCTGCGCCCGCTCGCCGGCGCGACGGGACCGTGCGACGAGGGCGCTGCCGAGATCGAGCGCTTCGCGCTCCCAGGCCCTCAGGGCCTCCTCCAGCTCGACCGCCGGATCGGACAGGGCCCGCGCGAGGAGCCACGCTTCCTCGGCCGCTTTGGCCGTGCCGGCGGCGGCGTGCGGGCGGGCCACGAAGCCCGCGTCCCCCAGCAGGCACACCCGCCCGACGACCAGGTGCGGCGGGGTCACGTCGACCATCGCCTGCACGAACGGGGTGGCGGTCCGCCCCACGAGGGTGGCGAGGGGCGGCGGGAGCTCGCGGTCCGCCGCCGCGGCCAGACCTGCCACCAGCTCCGGGCGCACGGCGCCGGAGGCAACGGAGAGCCCGTGACGCACCCCGTCTCGGTCGCAGAGGAGCTCGATGAGCTGCCCAGGGGCGGAGAGGTTCCGGTACCACACCCAATTGCGCCGCATCCGGCCGTCGGCGGCCTGGATCGGGTAGGTGAGGATGTGGGCGTGATCGAGGATGGTGTAGGTGATGGCCCGCTCGAGCGGCCGAAGCGCGTGCTCCGGCAGCTCGTCCTCGTCGAGCACGCCGCGCCAGGCCACGTAGCCGCCGAGCTCTGGCTCCACGTCGGGCAGGACCAGCCTGCGAACCGTCGAGTGCACACCGTCGGCGCCGACCAGCAGCTCGCTCGACATGCGGGTTCCGTCGGCCAGCGCGATGTGAACCGTCTCCTCGGCGCTCCGCACCTCCGTCACGCGAGCATCGTGCACGTATCGCCCTCCACGCCGTTCGAGCGAGCGGCGGAGGCTCTGGTAGAGGGCACCGTACGCGGCGAACCGGAGCCTGCTCTCGCGCTGGGTGACCACCGTTCCGTCCGGTCCCAGGTAGCGCAAGTGGTCCACCGCCACGCTGAAGTCGTCGAGCGGCAGGCCCTCCTGCGCGGTGAGGAACCGGCTGGTGGCTGGGTGGAGGACGATGCCGGCCCCCCGGTCCACCAGGGGCTCGCACGCCCTCTCCAAGACGTCGACCTCCCATCCGGTGGCGCAGAGCCAGTTCGCGGTCGACAGCCCGGCCAGCGATCCTCCCACGACGAGAGCTCGTCGCCGACCCTTCGTGCCTCGGGACGGCGCGGGGACGACCTGCTGGGGCTCGGGGACCGACAGGCGCCCGCGCTCGACGGCCTCGTGCTCGGTCAGGGCGTCGTCGGCGTCGTGTCGCAGAGCTCGACGGTCACGAAGCGGAGCTCGTCGGTCCCCACGTTCTCCAGGTCGTGGACCAGCGCCTCGGTGGCGCTGTGAACCAGGTACCTGGTCTCTCCGAGCCCGTATTCGCGTACGACGTAGGAGCCGTCTGCAAGCCGCTGGCGGCCCCGGCCCGGGGACACCACGGTCCAGAAGTACGTCCGGTCGTGGATGTGGAACGGGGCGCGCTCGCCCGGGGCCAGGCGCACCTCGAACACGCGGATCTTGTCGTTCGCGAACCACAGCGAGGTTCCGAGATCGTGGTTGTGCGGTGCCCGCTCGAGCTCGTCTGCGTACTCGGCCACGTCGAAGCGTCCACGCTCGAGGATCGGGTCGGCGGCGGTGGTCCTGTCGGCCGGTCGGCCCATTCGCTCGTCCTCCGGGTTCGGTGCGCCTATGAGCTCTTCGAGCGGTCCGAGACGACGATGATAGCGCCCAGCCGCTCCGGTCATTTGATGGCTTGCGGGTTGACCGGAGACCCCACGGCCCCGGGGATGACGAGGGGCGGCGCCACGAGAAGGAACTCGTAGGTGCCGTCTTCGGCGCAGTCTTCGGCCAGCTCGTCCAGGTGCCAGATCTCGCCCAGCATGAGCCCCATGCTCACGAGGAGGACGAGGTGAAGCGGCTGGAACGATCCGGGGATCTCGTTGGGCCGAACCTCGATGCCCCACGTGTCGCTGGCCACGCCTGCGACCTCGTGCTCCGCCAGCCACGGTGCGCTCGAGAGCGACAACCCCGGCGCGTCGCCGGCGGCGTAGCCGTCCCACCCCGGTCGCCTCCGTCGCTGCGCCATGTCTCCGGTGCGGACGAGCACGACGTCTCCCCGGCCGACGGTGACGCCCTGCGCGTCGCACACCCTGTCCAAAAGGTCCGGGCCGATGGCCTCCCCCGGCTCCAGGGACGCTCGGTCGAGCGCACGAGGCACGTCGAGGAGGACGCCGCGGGTCGCGAGCGCCGGCACGTTCTCGATCCCGTTGCGCGCCGCCCCCTGGCTCCCGACCTCGGTCGCCGGGTAGCCGTTGTACATCTTCCCGTTCCGGAAGACGTGGCTCAGGGCATCCCACTGCGAGCCTCCCTGGAGGAACAGGAAGAGGCTGTCGTCGGCGAACCCCCACCCCGGCCCGTACGGCTGGCGACCGGCCACGTGGTCGGTCCCGGTCGCGACCATTTGGTGGATCGGGTTCACCCGGCCGAAGGCGCCCGTCTGGGGACCCTGATCGTCGAGCGGGAGCTGGAGGGAGAAGACGGCACCGCGGCGGACGAGCTGGGCGGCGAGGCGGACCTTCTCCTCGTCGATGTAGTTGAGCGCGCCCCGTTCGTCGTCCTGTCCCCAGCGGCCCCAGTTGGAGAACCGCTCGCAGTAGTCGTCCAGGAGCTCACGGCTCAAGGCTCGGGGCGCCGGAGAGGGGTCTTGCGCGCTGGACAAGGAGAACCTCCTGCGTAGGCGTTGAAGACTGCGACAGCAGGCCTGACGCAGGAGGCCGGTGCCGGACCCGCTGCGAATCGGCTACGTCCGGGTGCCGCGGGGGGAGAAGCCTGGGTTCAAGGCAGGGCGGCGCGACCGGGCCGACCGGTGTCCCTGCGCCCCTCGCGACGAGCCTCGTGCTCGGAGAGCAGCTGACGGAGGAGGGCGATCTCCCGATGGTCGATCTCTTCGGCCGGTGGCGACGCGAGCGTGCGCACGGGCTGGCTGCGAACGCCTTCGACGTCGAGCGCGCTGCGGATCCGCTCGAGGTCCACGCGCAGCTGCTCGTTCTTCTCCTCCAGCGCCATGCGGGCGGCACGGGCCGCGGACAGCTCCGACTCGAGCGCGCTGACGCGCTGCTCGAGCGTGTCCACCGCGCCACCGCCCGCCCGCTCTCGATCGCCGGCTACAGCCTCCCTCTCGCCCTCGTCCGTGCCGACGAGACGCCGTGCCACCTGGCGGAGGAGCCGGCGAGCGAGCTCGTCGTAGTCGACCAGCTCGTCGACCTCCGCCGCGCGCACCCCTGTGGAGGCGCCGCGAGAAGGCACCACCTCCGTGGACCGGCCGAGCATCGGGGTTCGCCTGGGCACGCCAGGGCTTCCTGCTGCCCGCTCACGCCCTGCCTCGGTGAGCTCCACGCGGTACGTGCGCTTGCCCCGGACGTCCCTCGTGATGAGGCCGGACCGCTCCATCCCCGACAGCAGCTGCGCGAACGCGATGCTCGACCCTGGGTAACCGATGCTCGCGGCGAGCGACGCGCTCGCCATCCCCGACGGGTCGTCGACGGCGCCGCTCGCCGCCAACCAGGTGACCACCCGGTCACGCGTACCGACCGTCTTGCCCTTCCTCGCAGTCAGCTCTTGCGCCACCGCTCGTCTCTCCTCGTCCTCCCCAGCGACGTTCTGCCACCAACGTGCTCCGGCAACCGGGCCATCCAGTGACATCGATTTCACCCTATAGCATAGCCCTCTCAGCAACTTTGTGCAGGGGGCAACGGCGAGGGGGCAACGGCGAGGGAGTCCTGGCGCGATCCCCACGGCCCGCGGTCTCACCAATGCTGCGTTACGATTCGAAGAAGCAGATTGGATTCGTGCCGCGGGCCAGAAACCGAGACCGCGTCGGTCGACTGGTCCGGGGGCACGAGTGGAAGGAGGGTGACCGTGCAATCACCGAGTAGGTCGTCGTCCCGGCGGCACCGAAGAGGTCGGGGTGCCCGTACGCCCTTGGCGCTGGGCGCTGCCGCGGCAGCCTTGTCGTTCGTCGTGGTCGCCGGGGTCGGCGGCGGTGCCGGGGCTTCCGCTCGTCCGTCTTCGATCAGCGTCGGCTTCATCCTGCCTCTCACGGGGAACTTCGCTGCGAACGCCAAGCTCGAGCAGGACGGTTTCAAGCTCGGACTGCGGCGGTTCGGCACGACAATCGACGGTCACACGATCACGGTGCACTACCAAGACACACACGGCACACCGGCGATCGGGCTCACCGCGGCGAAGAAGCTCGTGACATCGACACGCGTCCAGGTCATGGAGGGCCCGCTGCTGTCGAACATCATCGCCGCCGTGTCCCCGTACGTGCAGGGCAAGAAGATCCCCGAGGACGACCTCTTCCTCTCGAGCCCCACCCAGATGGACCTGTACAAGTCGTCGGGCTTCGGCCTGACCTCGGGATGGGACGGCTACCAGGTGACGGGGGCGGGCGCCGAATGGGCGTACAAGACAGAGAAGTGGCGCCACGTGACCACGATCGGGGCCAACTTCTCCTTCGGCTGGCAGACCGTCGGCGGGTTCGACGCAGGGTTCACCAAGCTCGGTGGGAAGATCCAGAAGTCGATCTGGGTGCCGAGCAACGCCTCGACACTGTCGTCCTACATCTCGCAGATCCCCTCGACAACCCAAGGGGTCTGGGTCGAGCTCTCCGGCGCGCAAGCGGTCACCTTCGTCAATGACTACGCGTCGTTCGGCCTGAAGGGCAAGATCCCGCTGCTGGGCATCACCCAGCTCACGACACAGTCGGCCCTTCCGGCCGAGACGCCGTCGTCAGCAGTCGGGATCTACACCGACGCCCAGTACTGCACAGACATCCTCAGCAAGAGCAACGACGCGTTCACCGCCGCCTTCCACCGGCAGTTCGGGTCGTGGCCCGGCTACTACGCGGACGCCGGCTACGTGAAGGCGGAGATCCTCGTGAGCGCGCTGAGGGCGCTCAGGGGCAACGCGACGACAGGCAAGAAGCTGAGCGACGCCATGCGGGCCGTGAAGATCTCGGCCCCACGCGGCCCCGTCACGATCAGCAAGACAACGTGGTCCCCGATCCAGAACAGCTACATCTGCAAGGTGGAGAGGGTGAGGGGGACACTGCGCAACGTGCCCGTCAAGACCTACACGAAGATGCAGCCCTGGGGGTTCCTCAAGAAGTCGACATGGCTCAGCGACTTCACCCAGGAATCCTCCGGCCCTCCGACCCCGTAGCCCGCGCGGCGTGCGGGCGGGAGCACACCGTCGGCGCCGGGTGGCCCCGGCGGTGTGCTCCTCTCGGTTGAGGTGGCCTGGGCCCTCTGGCCTGGCTCGCGGGCCGCGCTGCCCTTCTCGCTGACGGAAGGAAGACGACGCGGCCTCACCGTGCGCCTCTGGGCCGGCAGCGGGCGACCACGTGCAGGATCGGGCCGGTGCCGCCGCGCCGATGCGACGGCCGTGGCGCTCGGTCATTCGACCGGGTCGCCCGAACATGATTACGGTACGACATGATTGGCGGTCGTCGGCCGGTCGGGCCCCCGACCGATCCCTCGACGACCGTCCCCGATGAGAGGAGCGCGATGAGCGTCGATGTGCACAACCACGTCATGCCCACCGAGGTGCTCGACCTGTTGCGGGCCGAGCCCGGGTACGGCGTCACGCTCGACGACGCCAACAACTGGGGCGGCGCCCACCACGCGCCGTTCCCGGTCACCCCGTCCTTCTACGACCCGGTCGCGAAGCTGGCGTACATGGACGAGCGGAAGGTCGGCGCCGCAGTGACCTCGCCTCCTCCCCCCCTGTTCTTCTACGAGGTCGACACTGCCGCCGCCGAGCGGCTCTGCCAGGCGACCAACGAAGGGCTCACCCGGTTCTGCCGCCACGACCCGGAGCGTCTCCACTGGCTCGCCAACCTTCCCATGCAGGATCCCGAGGCGGCCGTGACCGCCTACCGGGCGGCGGTGCAGGACGGGATCG
>JAKAOD010000212.1 GCA_021823365.1 Actinomycetes bacterium
CTTCAACCCCCGCCAGCTCGACGGCATCAACCGCGCCTTCAGCCCGTCGCCCGACGAGGTCGACTACGCAAGGAGGGTCGTCGCCGCCTTCTCTGACGCCCAGTCCCGCGGCGAGGGCTCGGTCGCAGTGGGCGGGCAGCTCGTCGACCTGCCCATCGTGATGCGGGCGAAGCGGCTCTTGGAGGCGAGCGAGGCGGTCGCTGCGACCCCGTCCCCGCCGGGGGCCCGCAGGGACCACGTGCCGGAAGCGCGCGGGGACGCGTAGGCGCGGGTCAGGTCGCTTCGAGGCGGTAGGAGCTGCCCGCGCTGCTCGGCACCCAGGCGCCGGGGAGCGCGGCGGCGAGCGCGTGCTGGGCGCGCCAGCCGGTGCAGTGCCCCGCGACGACGAGGTCGGGGCGCAGCTCTTGGAGCGCGGCGACGGTCGGCCCGATGATCGGCTCGAACGCCGACCCGCCGAGGTGGAAGCCGCCGATCACCGCCACCAGGCGATCGACCCCGGTGAGCCGCATCGCGTGGCGGACGATGTTGACTACGCCGGCATGGCCGCACCCGGTCAGCACGACGAGACCTCGTCCCGCGAGGTGGACGACCAGCGCCTGATCGTCGACGACGAGCGGGTCGTGACGCCAGGTGCCGCCGTCCCAGGCCTCGTGGCTCCGCGGCATGCCCTGCTCGAACTCGGTCGTCCTGTCGACCTCGCCGGTGATGAGCACGCAGTCGTCCACGAGGAGCGAGGGGACGCGCCGTTCGATCACCTCGAAGCCCTCCCGCGCGAGCGCGCCCTTCGAGAGCGTCGGCAGCTCCGAGGCGTCGGCACCCGGCAGGAGGACGCGCCGGCGGGTCCACACGGCCGGGTGGACGGTGAGCGGCAGGCCCCGGCGCCGCCGAAGCCGGAGGAGGCCGTCGAAGCCGCCGGCGTGGTCGTAGTGGCCGTGGCTGAGCACGACCCCCCGGAGCCCCGAGAAGTCGATGCCGAGCCGCTCCGCGTTGGTCGCCATCCCCTCGGGGGACACGCCGGTGTCGAAGAGGAGCGTCGAGCGCGATCCGGCACGGCCCACCGTCACGAGCGCGGAGAAGCCGTGCTCGGCGACCATGCCCACCCGGGTGCGGCCTCCCTCGAACAACGGCGACGGCACGCCGGCCGCCCGGGAGGACGGACGGGACACGCCGGCGTACGAGGGGAGGAGACCGTCGAAGCTGTTGTCGACGAGCGTCGTGATCTCGATCTCGTCCACGGCCGCGAGCGCGATCGGGTCGACGGCCGGCCCCTCCGCCGCTCGGGGCGCCGACGCCTGGTGCTCTGCCCCTCGAGGCGGCGGCGCCTGGTGCTCCGTCGCTCCTGGGCCGCTGCACACGGTCAGGACGATAGACCGAGACCGCCCGGCGGGCGCCATGTAGCCGCCTCACGCGCGGCACACACCACCCCGACCCTGTCGCGCGCATCTGGCGCAACCTCGGCTCGAGCAAACCCGCCCACGTCTTCTCCGACGCGATCGCTGTGGCCGCGGCCCACACGCCGGGTCGGCCGCGCCATCGGGACCCGAGCCGACCGCCGTTCTGGCCCCGATAACGACGCTGTCTGGGACAGCGGTGGGAGCCATCGAGAAGCTCGGCATCAAGCAGGTCGTCTTGATGGGGGTACACCGAGCGTCGTGGGCACATTCATCATCGCCTTCTTGAAGACGACAGGGGCCAAGGGGATCGGCGGCACAGCGACGAAGACCCTCACAGCCCTCACGGCCCTCGGAGGCCCGCTCGCCCTTTCGACAGCGGCGGTCGCAGCGATGGAGGCGGATCTCGGGGCGTAGGACCTGGGGCGCCGGTCAGCGTGGGATCGTCACCCACCCCGCCTCCTCGGAGGCGACATCTTGCACCAGGTTGCCGAGCACGAGGTTCACGTCGTAGGAGTGGAAGCCCCAAGCCGGCCCCATCGACTCGGTGACGACCGGCCGCCTGTCACCGTGCGCGGCCACGTCCGTGACCTGGAGCCACGTGGCTCCGTCCCGGCTCTCGCAGCGCCCGGTGTAGAGGTGCGGGAACGTGAGCCACTGGGTGGTGACGGGGGGCTGCACCTTCTCGACCTCCCGCAGGAAGTAGTCGTCCAGCGGCGCGGTGCCCCCGCCGATCGCCGCGGGGTTCACACACGCGACCTGCTGGCCAACCGCCGCCCTCTGGCCGCCCTGGAGGCTGACGCCTTGTCCGGGACGTCCGAACATCGAGCCCGCCGGCGGCTCGGCCGGAAAGCTCGACCAGGCGATGACGCAGCCTGGTTGCCGCGGGGTGCTGCACAGCGGAACGTGCCTGAAGCTCCCGCCGACCTTCTTGCCCGTCGGGACCTGGACGTTGCCACCGGCGAGGATCGCCACCACGAGCCTGGACCGCAGCGACCGCACCGCGTCGATCTGGTCGGCGATGAGCTTGATCAGGAGCACCGCACCCTGCGAGTGACCGATGAGCACGAACGGCCTGCCGTGATCGTCGCGGGCGACGAAGGACTTCCACGCGTCGAGGAGACTCGCGTACGCGACGGTCTCGGCCTTCTCGAGGGCGGCACTCACGCGATGGGTACCGAGGCCGCTGACCGCCCGAGCCGTGGCCTGCCGGTACATCGGAGCCCACACTGTGCAGACCCGGGAGAAGAGCGACGCCTCGTCGATCGCCGCCCCGACCTCGTTGACCTGGACCTCGAGGTTCGAGTTGTCGGAGTGCTCGGTGCTGACCGTGGGGTACACGAAGAAGCAGTCGAACTTCCGCGCGGACGGCGGGTGGACGTTGGTGAGTCCGGTGGGGAACCTCGGTCCTGCCGCAGGCACGCTGGTCGCGGCGCGCGGGAAGGTGCAGGGGTCGTTCGCCGCTCCGGGCCGGCAGAGCCAGACCACGGGGCGGGCGTGGGACTCGGCACGAAAGGCCGGGGTCGCGCCAGCCGGCCCTGTCACGGCCCCCGATGCGCGCGCTCCGTACGCGACGACCGCGCACAGCGCGGCCAGCACTGCCAGCGCGAGCAACGCGACCAGCACTGCAGGACCGGGCCGCACGGACCTCGCGGGCCGCACGGGCGAGCGTCCTCGCCGCCCGAGCACGCGGCGCCGTTGCATCACGACACGTTGGCGCGTCTCGGCACGGGACGCAACCGCGGCAACGGGGATGAGCGTCCAGGTCCGGCACGGTCGGCGTCGGGCGGTCCGACTTCCACGACGACTCCCGCGCCCAGATCCCAGAGGAGAGCGAGGGCTTCCTCGTTGCTCGCCAATGGCCAGCGCGATCGCCTCGTCGCTGCCCAAGTCGGCGAGTCTGCGCAACACCAGGGCCGGATCCACCAGCCTATCTGGGCAGCTCGACGCTACCGTTTCACCGCGCTCGACGCTGAAGCCGCGCCGAAGCGACCTCCATCATTGCCCCTGGGCGAGGGAGAAGCCGGGCTGGCCGTCGAACGTGAACAGCCCTTCGGCCTTGATGAAGGGAAAGCCCGCCCCTGCCAGACGTCCGAGCAGCGCGACGACGTCTTCGTGGGGCACGGGGCTGCCTGCATCGCCTGCCTCGAAACGGCACCTCCAGTGGTCCACGCAGAAGGTTTCCGGGATGCCGTCCGGGTAGACCTTCTGGCCCCGGTTGGTGATCATGACGAGGGCGAGCGGGCCGGCATTGTCTTCGAGACCCTTGGCCAGCTCATCGACAGGCTGGCGGGACTCCACGAACACGTCGATGCCCACCAGTTCCTTCCTGGCGGGGGGACGATCCGAGACCGCCACGGAGATCCGCTCCGAGCTCGACGGGTACCGGGCGGGCTTCAGCGTCTTCGGTGCCTCCCCCAGCCGGGCGATCACCGCGTCGGCGAACTGGGAGGTCCCGACCCTCTCGCTCGAGACTGCGGGGTCGTAGACGTCACAGGTGTGCACGCCATCCTCGATGGTGCGCAACCACGCGTTGTGGACCCGCTCGGCGGCCTCCCCCTGGCCGATGTGGACGAGCATCTGCACGGCACCGAGCAGCAGGCCCGAGGGGTTGGCGACGTTCTGGCCGGCGAGCGGAGGCGCAGATCCGTGGATCGCCTCGAACATCGCGACCTCGCTGCCGATGTTCGCACTGCCTGCAAGGCCGACGGAACCGGCGATCTGCGCCGCCACGTCGGAGAGGATGTCGCCGTAGAGGTTCGGCAGGACGACGACATCGAAGGCCTCGGGGGTGTCCGCGAGCTTCGCCGCTCCGATGTCCACGATCCAATGCTCCGACTCGAGGTCCGGGTACGCCGCCGCCACCTCCTCGAACACCCGGCGGAACAACCCGTCGGTCATCTTCATGATGTTGTCCTTCGTGAAACAGGTGACCTTCGAGCGTCCGTATCGACGGGCATACTCGAACGCGTACCTGACCAGACGTTCGGTTCCGGGCCTCGTGATGAGCTTCAGGCACTGGGTGACATCTTCGGTCTGGCGATGCTCGATCCCGCCGTAGAGGTCCTCCTCGTTCTCGCGGACGATGACGACGTCCATCCCGGGATGCTCGGTCGCGACGAACGGGTGGTACGAGAGGCAGGGTCTCACGTTCGCGAACAAGCCGAACGCCTTGCGGACGGTCACGTTCAGGCTCTTGAACCCGCCCCCTTGGGGCGTCGTGATGGGAGCCTTCAAGAACACCTTGGTCCTCCGCAAGGACTCCCAGGCTTCCGGGCCGATGCCGGCGGTGCTGCCCGCCGCGTAGGCCACCTCGCCGATCCGGATGGTCTCCACGTCCAGATCGGCGGCGCCGGCCGTGATGATGCGAAGGGTGGCGTCCATGATCTCCGGACCGATGCCGTCGCCGTACGCGACGGTGATCGGGACCGCGCCGGTGCGACCAATGCTCATGTCCTGCTCCTTGCTCGTCTCGCCTGCAGGCGAGGGGGGACTCCGGTCTTCGCAGCGCCGGCAGCGGGACGAAGGTCGAGACGCCGTCGCCACGTCGCTCATCATACGCACCATGTTATACGAATCCCAGCTCGTATGTAGAGGGCACCGGCCGGTTACGGGCCTGGCAGCCCTGCCGGAGACCTGCCGGGCGATCTCGTGTCGGCAGATCGCCTGGTCGGAGTGCTTGTGTCCGTAGCCTGTTTCACGAAGCGAGCTACCATGGAACCTGTGGCGGGGCCGAACGGCGAGCCGGGCGAGACGACCAGGCCGACCTGGACGTTCCTCACCAACCACGGCCACGTACTGGTCTGCATCGCCACCGACCCCGGCGTCCGCGGCCGAGACATCGCCGCCCGGGTCGGCATCACCGAGCGCGCCGCCCAGGCGATCATCGCCGACCTCGTTGCAGAGCGCTACGTGTCGCGTACCCGGATCGGCCGACGCAACCACTACGAGATCAACCCCAATCGACCGCTGCGCCACCCCGTCGAGCAGCCCCACAGCATCGGCGAGCTCCTCCAGCTCGTAGCCACGCTCGACACTCCGCGGCGCCGGAGAGCAACCGCCTCTTGAGCTGAGCCTGGGACATCCGCTCTCGCTGCCGCACCCACGCTCCGGCGGCATCCCAAGGTGCATGTTACGAAATATGATGCACGAAGCCTTATTCCTCAGTAATGCCAGGATGGCCGGATGCTCGGACGACGGCGAACGTGTGACCCATCGGCGTCCTGCGGGCGGACCACGAGGGCGGGGGCGACGGGCCCCTCCTCGCGCAGGTGGCGGCAGGCCGACCACCCCTACAGCGGCGAAACGGCAGTGCTCGCCACCAAGCACGACAAGCTTCCTCTCATCGCTCCACCGTTGGAAGCGGCCGTCGGGCTGCGGGTCGACGCAGTCGCCGTCGACACCGATGCTCTCGGCACCTTCACCGGCGACATCCCCCGCCAAGGGCCGCCGCTCGACACCGCCATCGCCAAGGCACGCCTCGGGATGAACGCAGCCGGCCACCCCCTCGGCCTGGCCTCCGAGGGAAGCATCGGTCCCGACCCCGGCATGCCGTTGGTCAACTCCGACCGGGAGCTCGTCGTCCT
>JAKAOD010000213.1 GCA_021823365.1 Actinomycetes bacterium
TCCACCACCTCACGGGTGGAGTAGCGCTCGACGAGCTCGCGACGGTGCCGTGCGCGGCGATGCGGCCGTGGTCCATGATCTCCAACCGGCCGCAAAGCTGCTCGGCCTCCTCCATGTAGTGGGTGATGACGACCAGGGTCACCCCGTCCTTTTTCGGGCTGTAGAGCCGGTCCCAGAGGAGACGCCGAGGCTGGGGGTCGAGGCCGGTCGGCGGCTGGTCGAAGATGCGAATGGGGTGCGGATACGGATACGGAGACGCACCTGATGAGCACGGGAGTGTTGGTAGGGACGGAGCTCGGTGTCGAGAATACGGGCGGTTCGCTCGAGGCGATCCTCTACGGCCAGAATACGGCCTCGCAGGACCGGCATCGGTTGATGCGGTCGATCGACGATCAGCGAGTGCGAGGCGTGGTGCCAGTCGCTGGGGTGGCACGTCGCGCGGGCGATCAAGGACGCGAACCGTTCGGCGTCGCAGAGGCGGCGCAAGAGGAGCGGGAGGGGTTCGGGGAAGCGCTGGAGTTGATCGAGTCCGGCCAGGACAGGGATTCCGGGGTCGGTGCGGCGGTTGCGGTGGAGAATCTCCACTACCGGCACGGCCACGCGGTGGGGTGGGTGGCTATGGGTCGGAGAAGACTGCATGGCCGCCGACCCTTCGCCAGCGGATCGCCCGCTCCCCGTCGATGTGGACCCACTCGAACGTCGCCCGCCCGTCAGGTCCCGCGAAGCTCCAGGTCATCTCCCACACCCCACGAGCGCCCTGCACCGGCTTGACCCGCAGCCCGGCCGGCCACGCAGCACCGGGATCCGTGACGTGGCGCTCGGCGGCTGGGATGAACTCGTCGCGGACCACCTGCCAGAAGCGGCGGAACTCGTCGTCTGAGAGCCGGCGGCGGTCACCGGCGAACCGCTCGGTCTGCTGGAACTTCAAGCCAGCCCGCGCTCGCGGGCCTCACACTCGAAATCGGCCAGGAACTCGTCGCTGCCGTCGAACGTCTCGACCCGGCCGGCCGTGATGTCGTCCTGTGCTTCCTGCTCCATTGCCTGCCAGCGCGCAGCCCAGAACCACGCCTGATCGGCGCGGTGCGAGAGCAGCGGGTGCAGTTCGATCACGCCGTCGTCGCGCTCGACGATCTCGACCTGCGCACCCGGCTCATCGAGCCGGTGGCGGCGGCGAACCTCGGCCGGCAGCGTGATCGACCCACGGCTCGGCGAGAGCGTCACGACGTGCGAACGAGGGTGCTCCGCCATGAGCCTCATCATAGCGTCACAGTGTCGATCCGTCGATCAGACAGATCGACACGAAGCAGCCAGTCCACCCAAGCAGCCATCCGTCGCGGGCCGCCACCCGTCGCCGCCTTCGCAGACAACGCGGCGACCGCCGCCGGCACCGCCCCCGGCCGTTGACCCCGCCACCCACTCCACCCGAGCACTGGCCTTCCGCTCCTCTGCCAAGACCTCCTCGGCCGGTTCACACCCCTTGCACCACGAGGTCACCGCAGCGCACCTGACCGGCGTGACGGTCTCGGCACCAGCCACCGGCGGGTCGAGCGGGGCGGGGCGGTCACCGAGGAGCATCTACGCCGTCTGCTCGGAGAGGGCCACGATCCGGTCACCCACGACCCGGTCGGCCTGCCGTGCTTCCGCCACAAGGCCGACAAGGCCGTCGAGGAACCGCCGCCCAAGCCGAGCATCTGGACCCCGACCCGAGCACCGACGAACGCGCCGTCACGGTCGAGAGCAGCGACGCCGAGGAGCGCGGACGCGGGACCCGGCGGACCGTGGCCGCCGATGACCACTACGACTCGCGGGCCGCCGACCCGCAGTTGCACACCCATGCCGTGATCGCCAAGGTGCGGGGCCCCTCGGTGTCCGCTGGGAGCAGCGTGGGCGGGTCGCGGATCGGAACCCGGCGTGGGAGATCGTCGGGTAGGTTCGCTGCGTGGGCCTGCCCGGGGGGTCCGGTGGGAACTGCACGATCTGACCCGCATGCTCGTAGCGACGGTGCGCGACCCTTCAAGCGGGGCCCCGGCGCCAGACTCAGCTGCGGCCTCGAAGGCCAAGGGTAACGACGGCGTCGGCGGGCGGACCCATACCATTTTCTCGCCGGCGCGACCGCCCCGCAGGGGCTGCTGGGACTCAGCGTGAGCTGCGTGGTCGTGAGCGAGCAGCCTGCCGACACCACTGAAGCGGTGTCGGCCCTGGAGCAGCTGGCGCGCGACCAGCACGCCCGTCCGGTAACCGGTCTCGCGGAGCTGCACGCCAACATGTGGGCACGACGAAGAGCTCGAGCAGTTGCTGGCCGACTGGCGCGCCAGCCGTGATGTTTCGTTGAGCTGAAGCCGCAGCGGCTGGTGTCGCGATCGACTCCGACGTCGCCTCCCGCCTCCAAACAGGGCGGACTTCGCGGACTTCGCAACCCACGAAGGGCTCATCCTCTCGACGAACACGACTGACGACGAGGGCCCGCCCGCCCGGTTGACACCCGCCGTGTCGGAGCGCAACGGCGTCGAACCGCCGCGGAGCCAGCCGGAGACTGCCGCCGCCGGCTGTTGTCACCTCCCGAAACGCCCGACACCGCGCGACGATCCCTCGCGCGGCGCCCGATCAGTCCTGTACGGCGAAGGTGCCGGTGATCTCGCCGGACGCGAGGACGTGGCCCCTCACGAGGAACCGGAGCTTCGCGTAGGTCGCGTGATCGTCGAGTCCCAGCTCCCTCGCCTCGGCGTCCAGCGCGTACACCGTGAAGACGTAGTGGTGCGGGGGGTCGCCGGGGGGCGGCGCCATCCCGCCGTAGCCGTGCCCGCCCCAGTCGGTGATCCCGTCCTGCCACTGGCCCCGGTCCGTGCCTGCGCCTTCCGGGAGCTCTGCGAGGGTCGGCGGCATGTTGACGCGTACCCAGTGCGAGAAGCCCACGGTCGTCGGGGCGTCCGGGTCGAAGCAGGTGAGCGCGAGGCTCTTGGTGCCCGCGGGAACGGGGCTCCACGAGAGTTGCGGGCTCTTGTTGTCTCCGCCCGCGAGCTCGTGGGCGGCCGAGGACGGGATCGGCCCGCCATGCTCGAACGTGGTGCTCCGGACGGTGAGCTGTGTGCCTTCCATGCACATGGCCTACCCCGCGGCGGGCGCGCGTGCAATGCGGCCCGGCCGATGACCGCGCCGCGGCGGGCCCGCGGGCGATGCGGCCCACACCGCGCGTCGGCGCCGCGGCCGGGCCCCCGCCCGGGATGCGACCTAACATCGGTGGATGGCTGGGCCCCACGGCGCGTCCGGGTTCCCCCGCAACGGCCGCGGTGTGCTCCCCGGACAGCTGATCGAGCACGCGATCACCGCCGGCTACGTCGACGCGGGACGCTTCAAGGTCCCGCCCGAGAACGTCCAGCCGGCGAGCTTGGACCTGCGGCTGGGCGAGACCGCGTACCGCATCCGCTGCAGCTTCCTCCCCGGACGCGAACCGGTCGAGGCGAAGCTCGAGGAGTACACGCTCGACGAGATCGACCTCCGCCGCGGCGCGATGCTCGAAGTCGGCCACCCCTACCTCGTCGAGCTGAAGGAGCGGCTCCACCTTCCCGAGGGGCTCCGGGGCAAGGCGAACCCGAAGAGCTCGACCGGCCGCGTCGACGTGTTCACCCGCGTCGTCACCGACCGCAGCGCGCGGTTCGACGAGATCGCCAACGGCTACGACGGCGCGCTCTACCTCGAGGTGGTGCCCCTCTCCTTCGCGATCCGCGTACGCGAGGACCTCACGCTCAACCAGCTGCGCCTCGCGATCGGAAAGCCCACGCTCACCGACACAGAGATTCGCGAGGCCCACGAGCGCCAGCCCCTCCTGTACCGCGCGGATCGTCCGGTCCCCACCGACGAGCTCGTCCTCTCCGACGGCCTGTTCCTGGGGCTCGACCTGCGCGGGGACGGGCACGGGCGCGTCGGGTACTCCGCGCGCGAGCACGCGCCGCTGCTCGACCTCGTGCGCTCGGGGGAGATCGATCCCGAGCCGTTCTGGGACCCGGTGGTGCGCGAGCGAGGGAACCGGCTCGTCCTCTCCCCGAACAAGTTCTACCTGCTCATGTCCGACGACGCCGTCTCGGTGCCGCCGGACCTCGCCGCGGAGATGACCGCCTACGACCCGACGAGCGGCGAGCTGCGCACCCACTACGCGGGGTTCTTCGACCCTGGCTTCGGGTTCGACCCGGCCGGCGGGTTCCGGGGGTCACGCGCGGCCCTCGAGGTCCGCGCGCACGACGTGCCGTTCATGATCGAGCACGGCCAGACGGTCTGCAAGCTCACCTTCGAGCGGATGCTCGAGCCGCCCGACGTCCTCTACGGACCGACGATCGGCTCCTCCTACCAGCGCCAGGCCGAGACGCTCAGCCGCCACTTCCAGCGCACCCGGGGCGACTGAAGCGCCCCGGAGCCCGTCGCGCCCGCGGCATTCGAGGCGGACCCGCACGCTCTCGAGCACCGCTCATCGCACACGTGGGGCTCCGGTTCACCAGATGTGCTGCCAGACATGGCATGGAGAAGACGACCGTCCACCTGCCGCGGGAGCTGAAGGAGTCGCTCCGCCGGGTGGTCGCGGAGCCGGGCACCTCGGAGACGGAGCTCGTCCGAGAGGCAATCGCCGTACCTCGTCGCGGAGCTCGACTCCCTCGTCGCGACGCGAAGCGGCGTCGCAGAGGAGCTCTCGGTCCTGTCGGAGCCGGCGAGCGACGCGTGGGAGCTGCCGGCTCCCGGTCCGAGCGACCTCGCGGACGCCCGGGACGTCGTCGACCGCGACCGCGTCCTCCAGATCCGGGCGACGGACGCCTCGCTCGTGGTGCTCGCCAGGCGGTACGGCACGAACCGACCCCTCACGCTGGACCGCCGGCACTTCTCGGCCGTCCGCACGGCGGAGGGACGAGCGTTCGAGCTCCTCCCGAGCTGATCCGCACGCCGGGCCGGCGCGGAGCCGCGACCGCACGCACGGACGACCCCGACCGCCTCAGCGCGTCGCGCCCGCCACCTGGAGGCGGACCTCCGCCCGGGCGAGCGCCGCCTCGGCCTCGGCGAGCTCCAGGTCCTCGGGCGGCGCGCCCTCGCCTTCCCCCTGCTCGCCGCCGGCGCCGGCCGCCGCGCCGATCCCCGCCGCGCCGGCGCGGCCCGCAGCCGCACGGAGCTCTTCGATGCGGGCCTGCGCCGCTGCACGAGCCTGCTCGGCGCGCGCGACGTCGATCCGGTCGGCGAGCTCGGCCGTGGCCGCCAGCAGCGTCACCCGCGTGGAGCGGGCCTCGGCGCCGTCGATCCCCTGGCCCGTCTCCACCTGGAGGTAGCCGCCGTGCACCGCCATGTGCACGGGGTCCCCCTCCGTGCGGTCCACCCGCACGTCCCCGGGCACGACGTCGGTGATGATCGGCGTGTGGCCGTCGAGCACGGTGAGGTCGCCGTCGGAGCTGCGCAGCACGATCGCGCGCGCCGAGGTGGAGAGCAGCTCGGACTCGGGCGTGAGCACCGAGACGTCGAAGGCGCCGTCGGGCATCAGCGCGCCTCGGCCTCGAGGGTCTTCGCCTTCTCGAGCACGGACTCCGCGCCGCCGACGTTGAAGAACGCCTGCTCGGGGACGTCGTCGAGGTCGCCCTTCACCAGCGACTCGAACGACTCGACCGTCTCTTGGATCGGCACCGTGATGCCCTTCAGCCCGGTGAATGCCTCGCCCACGTTGAAGGGCTGGGAGAGGAAGCGCTGGATCTTCCGGGCGCGCGACACCGTGACGCGGTCCTCCTCGGAGAGCTCGTCGATCCCGAGGATGGCGATGATGTCCTGGAGCTCTCGGTAGCGCTGCAGCACGCCCTGGACCTGCCGGGCCACCTGGTAATGGCGCTCCCCCACCACCTCGGGGGCGAGGATGTTCGAGGTGGAGGCGAGCGGTGTCACCGCGGGGTAGATCCCGAGCGCCGCGATCTGGC
>JAKAOD010000214.1 GCA_021823365.1 Actinomycetes bacterium
TCATTGCGTTCTTCGCCATCACCTCCTCGCACTTCATCACTGCCGACAATGTCCAGACGATCTTCGACGACGTAGCGGTGGTTGCCGTGCTCACGATCGGCCAGCAGCTCGTCATCACCACTGCCGGCATCGACCTCTCCCTCGGGCCCAACGCAGCGTTGTGCGGGATGATCGCCGGGCTGATGATGGTCCACGGCATGTGGGTCGGCGTGATCCTCGCTGTCGCGCTGGGCACGGGCGTCGGCCTACTGAACGGCTTCCTCGTGGCATTCACGCGAATCCCCCCGTTCATCGTCACGCTCGGTACGAATGGGATATGTGCTGGCGGGGCACTGCTGGCAACCTCCGGAGTCGGCATCTACACGTTTCCGCAGACGTTTCTCAGCTTTGGGACGGGATCCTGGGGCGTCTTTCCCTTCCTGATCATCGTCACCATCGTCCTCGCCGTCCTCGGCCAGCTTCTCCTCGGCACGACCCGCTTCGGGCGTTCGGTGTATGCGATCGGGAGCAACTTCCGGGCCGCGCAGCTCTCGGGGCTTCCCGTGCGGCGCAACCTCATCCTCGTGTACACGATCGCCGGGTTCCTCGCCGGAGTCGCCGGCCTTCTTCTCACTGCCTATGTCGCGGGCGCGATCCCGACCGCCGGCGACAGCTACGTGCTGCCGCCGATCGCCGCCGTCGTCATCGGCGGTGGCAGCTTGTTCGGCGGCGAGGGGACCGTGTGGGGTGCGATGCTCGGCGCGCTCCTGATGAGCGTCCTCAGCGACGGGACCCAGCTCCTCGGCGTGTCAACCTACACCGAGGAGGTGATTCTCGGCGTCGTCGTGATCGGCGCCGTGTTCATCGACTCCTTCCGCAAGCGCGTGGCCGTATGAGCCGCGCTGGCTTAGGTCGGTGAGTCGCTGGCCGCAGAAGACGGCGAGAGAAGGGAGGTCAAGACCCGCATCACCCGTTGAAGCAGCAGAGTAGAACCCATTGGGGGTAGTTATGGAAACAGCAGGAGTGCAGCGGGACCCCCGCCACAAGAGCAGGCTCTCACGCAAGCTGATGGGGATGGGCATGCTTGCCGGGACGATCGCGCTCGCGACCGGTGTTCTTGCCACCTCGTCTGGCGCGACGGTGACGCCCGCAGCGTCAGGGACGAAGACGATCGAGTTCATCCCGACCTCGGCGATCCCATATTTCAGCTCGGAGTACAGGGGAGTCCAGCAGGAGGCGGCAAAGTACGGGTACAAGACTGTCGAGCAGGCTCCCTCCTCGGACGCCACCTTTGCCACGCAGATCACGATGGTAAAGACCGCCGTCTCGAACAAGGTGAACGGGATCATCCTCGTGCCCTTCGACCCGTCAGCGCTTGGCCCACCGGTCAAGCAGTCTGAGGCCGCAGGCATCCCGGTGATCGCGACCGACTCGTCGCTGTCACCGATGGTTGCAAAGACCTTCGCTGCGGTGAATGACGTCGCCGCGGCAGAGGCAGTCTGCAAGTATGCAGCACTCGCCGTGGGCAAGAAGGGCGAGTACGCGATCATCGACTACAACCTGTCGACCACGTCGGGCGTCGACCGCTACCACGGTTGCTTGAGCGCGATGAAGGCGTATCCCGGCATGAAGTTCGAGGGCATCCAGACGGACAACGAAGTTGTCTCAACCGCACTTTCTGAGACGACAACGCTGCTCGAGCGGAACCCGCACATCCGTGTCATCTTTGCGTGCAACGACAGCTCCGCGGTCGGGGTGGCAGAGGCCGTGACGCGTCTCAAGATGCAAGACAAGGTGTTCGTGGTGGCATTCGACGCCGACCTCGGCGAGGTCAAGTACATCAAGTCTGGAGTCGTCAAGGCGTCAGCCTTGCAGGCACCGGTCACGATGGGAATCGACGCGGTCGACGCGCTCCACTCGCTGTTCTCGGGAAAGACGATTCCGAAGTCGATCGTGATCCCCTACTACCTCGTCACCTACAAGAACTACGCGCTTCCGGCGTCGGTCGCGCACATCGCACAGTACGTCCCTGGCTACAAGGGCTGAGCGCTAGCACCCCCCTCCCGTTTCGGGAGGGGGGTGCGCTCCCGGCGCAGGGCCTGCGTCGATACCAATCATCGCGGGGCAGATGACCGAAAGGGGCGTCGTGATGCAACGACCACGGGAGATCGCCGAGTCCTACTGGCGAGCCGAGATGCGCCGTGATCTCGCTGCGATCCTCGAGCACTACGCGGAGGATGCCGAGCTCCTCGTCCCGGGGCTCGGCTCGTTGGTCGGCCACGAGGGGATCAGGAAGTTCTACGAGCCGAGCATCGAGCAGTACCCGGAACTTGTCGTTGAGATCGGCAGGAGCCTCGAGGATGGACCGGTCGGGGCAATCGAGTGGTCGTCGGTCCATACCGACGTCCATGGCAAGACGTACCCCTGTCTCGGCGTGAGCTTCATCGAGGTCGGTGATGGCAAGTTCAAGACGGTGCATGTGTACTACGACCCGGGCGCGTTCGCCCACGGTCATTGACCGGTTCTCTGGCCAAGGAGGCGGTACATGGCAGACGTAGTCGTCGTCGGGGCGTATAACGCCGGATTCAGCATCTATCTCTCGCGGCTTCCTCTGCCTGGCGAGACCGTGGGCGACGGACGCTTCGACTGGGGACCGGGGGGCAAAGGCACCAACCAGGCGATCGCGCTCCGACGCCTGGGCATCGACGCATGCCTCGTGGTCAAGATCGGGGACGACGTCTTCGGAGAGCGCGCCCGCCGAGTCCTGCTCGACGAGGGTCTCCCCGAATGGGGCATCTCGACGGGCACGAAGCCGACAGGTGTAGCGTTCATCATGGTGCAAGATGATGGCGAGAACTCGATCGTCGTGGCACCGGGGGCCAACCTCGAGCTTGATGCCGCCGACGTTCGCCTCCTTGAGGCCGAGCTCGCCTCGTGCCGGCTGGTGCTCGTGCAGCTCGAGTGTCGCGCAGAGCTGGCGGTCGAGGTGGCTCGTTGGGCACGCCAGTCCGGGAAGACCTGCCTGCTGAACCCGGCACCGGCACGACCGCTCACGGCCAGCGACCTGGGGAACTTCGACCTGATCACGCCGAACGAGACGGAGCTTGCCTCGCTGGCGCGCGAGCTCGGGCTCGGGGGCTCGAGCCTCGAGTCCCAGGCGATGGGCCTTGTTGAGCGCGGCGTGCCCGACGTCGTGGTCACCCTCGGCAGCGACGGTGCGCTGTGGGCCTCGTCGGCGGGCACTCGGCATTTTGCCGCGTACCCTGCTGAGGTCAGGGATACGACTGGCGCAGGCGACGCCTTCAACGCCGGCCTCGCCGCCGGCATCGCCGAAGGCCTGTCGATGGCCGACGCGATCGACCTCGGTTGTCGGGCCGGCGCCTACTGCGTGACGCGTGAGGGCGTGATCGACGGGCTCGCTGCGCAGGCGACGCTCGACGTGTTGGGGCGGGGGGAGTCCGCAGGCCCTGGAACCGCTCCCACTGGAGATAAGGCCGGTACCGGCAAGGGCGCCGACGTGGTCGGCATGCCGGCTGCCCGGCTCGTCACGAGGACAGAGCGGTGAGCGCGCCCCGGTGGAACTGACGCGACAGCGTCACGCAACTGGTGTCGATTCGCTGTGAGGAATCAGCCCTCCCGGAGCACGAGCTCGTCGTCCGCGACTAGCTGATCTATCACCCCCGCCACGATCGCTCGGACCGGGGCCGGGGACATCCCGACGACCTGCCTCGCGGAGTTTCCCTCGTCGATGATCAGTACCGCCTCTCCGGCCCCTGACCCCACGGTGTCCACACAAATCAAGTAGCTCCCGTCGGGACGGCCCGAGGCGTCCAGTAGGTCACACAACAGCAGCCGGCGCCCTTCGAACACCGGCGAGCTGATGGTGGATACCACCGTGCCCACCACCCGGCCGACCTTCATCGCCGCCCTGCTGCGCGCCGGCCAGCACGCAGCTCCTCTACCGCGTCGACGATCCCGACGATGGCGTGGTCGACGGGGACGAACGTGTTCGGCAGGGCCTGCGAGGCCTCGCGGGCGCCCACGATGTACACCAGCTCTCCCGGGCCTGCCATGTGGACACCATCTGCGGCGACGACGGGAACCCCCTCGGGCTGCTCGTGCCGGTCCAAGGGTTGGACCAATAGAAGCTTCACGCCCTCGAGCCCGTCCGCCTTCACCGACGCCACCACTGTCCCAATGACCCGTGCGAGTTGCACCTACTGTCCCTTCTCGCTCAGGCTCCGCCCCGCTCGACTACCAGCCCGGCCCGAGCGGGGCTCCGTCGCCTGGGAGGCCCCGCCCGACGAACCGCTCCCCCTCCCGTGGTCGTTCCGGCCGCCCCCGCCGGATCCGGGCATCGGGCGCCCCGTGGGCACGACGACCGTCGCGGGCAAGCCGGTCGCGGCTGGCGGTGGCTTGTGCACGCCCCTCGCCATGCCCCCGAACCTTGGGTCAGACAAAAGGTTCTCGCGCATCTCAGCGTGAAGTTGCGAAATCACCACGTGGGTCAGCACCTGCCCCGAGGCAGAGCTGCGGGCCACGCCGTAAGCGACGGCGGCTTCGACCTCCGCCACCTCTCCGCCGAACAGGACATACCCCTTGCCGCCAAGGTCGTCCGCCAGGCGCAGATCGCGGATGTTCACTCGGGCGCCCTTCACGCCCGCGTCGGCGGCGTCGATCGCTGCCGCCACGGTCTGCGTCTCGATCACGCCGAGCGCCTCGCCAGAATCCTCGCGCCGCTTCCCGCCGATCGACGCCACCACGTCCGGGTGCACGTCAGGCAGGAAGACCACGTCGAGCAGCGAGGGGCCGGCGACCTCCCGGCCCGCCTGCATCGCCTCCTCAACGTCGGCGGTGAGGCCTCCCACGAGCACCAGGTACTTCCCGGGGTGCACCGTTCCTGCCCGAATGACCTGGAGCGGAGCTCGTTTGATCATGGCGTCGCCCGCCTCGATGCCCATGGCGATCGAAGCGAACTCCAAGAGAGCGATGGCCGGTTCCATCACACGATCCGAAGCGCGCCGACGACGGTGACCCGTCGCTCCCGTGAGAACGTGCGCGGCCTCGTCAGCCCGTCCCCGGTGGGGCTGGCAATCGAGAAGGAGGAGAAGCCCTCACCCCCCTGCCCGAGCCCGGAGAAGTTCGGTCCGTTCGCTACGAAGATGCTGCAGTTCATGGCCCGGGCCATCGTCGTGATGGTCTCGATGTTCGACGAGTGGATGGACGCGGTGTGCTGGAAGCCGTGCTCGGACCTTACGGCGAGATCGATCGCCTGCTCGACGCTCGAAACGCGTACGACGGGCATGACCGGCATCATCTGCTCGGTCCACACCAGACTGTGCTCGCGTGGGACCTCCGCCACCACCAGACGAATGTCGCCATCCGAGCGGATCCCGAGCTCGCGCAAGAGGATCCCCGCGTCTTTGCCAATCCAGTCGGGGTTGGTGTGGCCGGGCTTGTTCGGCGCCCCGAGCTCTGAGAAGATCACCCGCTCGAGTCTTCTCAGCTCGTGCTCTTTCAGGATGTACGCCCCGTGCTGACCCATCGCTCGTACCAGCCGGTCGGCCACGCTATCGACGACGATCGTCGTCTTCTCATCGATGCAGACAAGGTTGTTGTCGAAGGAGGCTCCCGCCACGATGTCCCGGCCGGCCTTGTCCACGTCCGCCGTCTGGTCGACGACCGCAGGCGGGTTGCCGGGCCCAGCGGTGATCGCCCGCTTGTCCATCTTCAGAGCTTCCCGCACCACGGCCGGCCCTCCGGTTACCAGCAGCAGCCGGACATCGGGATGGCGCATCAACTCCTTCGCGCTCGCGATGGTCGGCTCCGGAGTGCAGGTCACCAAGTTCTCCGGCCCCCCGGCGGCGACGATGGCGCGATTGATCAACCGGATGTTCTCCGTCGATACCCGCTTGGCGTTCGGATGCACGTTGAAGACGACCGCAGAT
>JAKAOD010000215.1 GCA_021823365.1 Actinomycetes bacterium
ACCACTACACCGAGCAGGCGATCGTAGGACACCTCCGTGCGGTTGCTCGAGCGGTCCCCGAGCTGCCCGTGTTCGTGTACAACTACCCCGCGGCGACCGGCAACCGGCTGACGGTTGACGGCTTCGCCCTCCTCCTCGAAGAGGAGAACGTCGCGGGCATGAAGCTGTCCATGGCGACGTTCGAAGAGATCGAGCCATTCCTGCGCTTCCTGCCAGACATCTGTGTGGTCAGCGGCAACGATGGTGTGTGGAGGCAGTTCAGCGACAAAGGGGGGCGTGCGGTCGTCTCGGGCAATGCCGCGGCGCTGCCCGAGCTGATGGTCGCTGTCCTGGACGCGTACTTGAGGGACGACAAAGAAGTCATCGCCCCCCTCGAGCCGCTCGTTGGCGAGGTCATTCGGCTCACCCGCGGGGGGCAGCCGGCCGTGCTCAAGGCACTGCTCCGCTCGCGTGGGATGCCGATCGGGGGGGCCCGTGTGGCCTCGGTCGCCTCCTCTGAGCTCGCTGGAGCGCTCGAGCCCAGCGACGCGCTGCGAGCGGCGATCGGCTGGGACGTCAGCACGGCCACGAAGGTCCACGTCCCCAAGAGCTAGCGAGCCGACCGGGCCGTGCGCGCTCCCCAGCCGCTCCGCCGGGTGCGCCTGGAGCGCGTCGGCATCTGCGGAGCATCTCTTCCCGTAGCAACCGAGGGCCGGATAGCCCGGCCGAGGAGGTATGACACATGAGACTGACAGGCATGGTCAGGGCGGCGGCCGCCGGGGTGCTCAGCGTGCTCGCGATGTCGGCCGGCGCGGCCTTCGCGTCGACGCGACCCGCAAGCTCTTCCGCGATGCCCTACGTCGTCATCAAGTACTCCTGTCCCTGCAGCTCCGCTCCACCGATGGCACCCGAGACAGCGGCCATGTACCGCTTGGCCAACGAGGTCTCGCAGCTGACGAAGGGCGCGGTGAACATCGAGGTGTTCCCGAACAGCAGTCTCGTGCCGCAGGCGAGCGAGTTTGAAGACGTGCAGAAGAACGTCATCCAGATGAACCTGAGCAGCGGGGACGAGTACCAGAGCGCGGCCCCGGCCGGGATGATCTACCAGATCCCCTACCTGTTCACGTCCTACAGCCAGGAGCTGAAGGTCTTCAACAGCAAGTACGGGCAAGCTCTCGTTGCCATGCTCGACAAGAAGCTCGGGGTGCACATCCTTGGGATACAGGATCTCGGGGCACGAGAGCTGGACTTGAACACCACCAACCACATCTCGACACCGGCCGACCTGCATGGCATCAAGCTCCGCATGCCACCGGGGACGTATTGGACGGCGCTCGGTCAGGCCCTCGGCGGCGCGGTCACGCCGATTGCGTTCGATGAGATCTACCTGTCGCTTCAGACAGGGGTCATCCAGGCGCAGGACAACCCGCTCCCGACTGACATCGCAGACAAGTTCTATGAGGTGACGAAGCAGATCGTCCTGACGAATCATGTGATCGAGCCGATTGCGCCGACGATCAGCGACCCAGCGTGGAACAAGATGTCACCTGCCGAGCAGACCGATCTCGTCAAGGCGGTGACCCAGACGGACACCTGGGAGAGCGATCAGGTTGCGAACCAGCAGGCGAAGGACATCAAGTTCCTCAAGCATGCCGGCCTGAAGGTCTACTCACCGAACATCCCGGCCTTCCGTGCCCCTGCTCTCAAGACCTTCCTCTGCAACGGGTCCTATCTGAACCCGCTCAAGCAGGTTCCTGGGTTGCTGAACTATGCCCTGAGCGTCAGCGGGGCAAAGCTGCCGACCTGCTGAGAGCCGCTCGGCCTTGGCTGATCGGGCGAGTGCGGCGACTGGAGACGCCGCGCTCGCCCGACGGCCCTTTTGTGCATGTCGATCGATCCACGAGGAGGACCGGCGAGGCTCATGCCGCGTTGCATCCCTGCTGCTCGGCCGTCTTTCGCCCGCTGGCTCTATGAATATGAAGGCGACGGTCCACGAGCGCGCCGGCGAGGTCAGTGGAGCGGCTCTTCGGTGCGTGCTCGAGCCATGAGATCGCCGATTTCCGCCGTAGCAGTGCTGCAATGGACGCCGCCGCAATGACAGCTGTGCTCCTCGGGATCGACATCGGGACTTCGAGCACGAAAGGAGTCCTCGTGACCGAGGATGGTGGGGTCCTCGCGAGCGTCGCGCGTGCACACGGGACCTCCATGCCGCGTCCGGGTTGGTTCGAGCACGACGCCGAGGCGACCTGGTGGCAGGACGTGTGCGCGGTGAGCCGTGAGCTGCTCGCGAGAGCGAAGGTCGAGGTCGCGGGCGTCTGCTTCAGTGGCATCGGGCCGTGCTGTCTCGTCGCCGACAAGGACGGTCGGCCGCTTCGTCCTGCGATCCTCTACGGGGTGGACACCCGCGCGGAAGAAGAGATCATCGAGCTCACCGAACGCCTCGGTGCGGACCGCATCCTCGCACGCGGGGGCTCTCCTCTCACCGCGCAGGCGGTCGGACCGAAGCTCCTTTGGCTCGCGCGGCACGAGCCGGCGGTGTTCGAGCGGAGCCGCCGGCTGTTCATGGCGAGCTCGTACGCGCTCTACCGGCTGACCGGCGAGTACGTGTTGGATCACCATTCCGCGAGCCAGAGCGATCCGCTCTACGACGTTCGGGCGGGCGGCTGGGCGGAGGACTGGGCGGAGGACCTGGCCGGTCCGATCCAGCTCCCGCCGCTACGCTGGCCAGGCGAGATTGCGGGCTTCGTCACCGCCGAGGGCGCGGCGGCGACCGGGATCCCGGCTGGCATCCCCGTCGCAGCGGGCACGATCGACGCCTGGAGCGAGGCGGTGAGCGTCGGCGTGCGCGAGCCGGGCGAGGCGATGGTGATGTACGGCACGACGATGTTCTTCATCGCGGTCAGCGAACGGCCGGTCATGGACCGGCGTCTTTGGGGCACCGCTGGTGCCTTTCCCGGCACGTTCACGCTTGCGGGTGGCATGGCAGCCTCCGGTTCGGTGCTCGCCTGGGGGCGGGAGCTCGCCGGCGTCGACTACCGGCAGCTCATCGACGAGGCGGCTGACGTCGTGCCAGGGGCAGGCGGCCTGCTCGTGTTGCCGTACTTCGCCGGCGAGCGGACGCCGATCTTCGACACCAGGGCGCGCGGTGCCATCTTCGGGCTCACCCTTGGTCACCGCCGCGCTCACGTCTTCCGGGCACTGCTCGAGGGGACGGCCTACGGCGCGCGGCACAACCTCGAGACCTTCCAGGACGCTGGCATCTGCCTCGAACGCGTCGTCGCAGTCGGAGGCGGGACCGCGAGCGAGCTCTGGCCGCAGATCGTCTCCGACGTGACCGGCCTCGACCAAGACGTGCCGGCCGTCACGATCGGCGCCGCGTACGGGGACGCATTCTTTGCAGGCGTTGCGACAGGTTGCGTTGAGCCCGGGACGCGCTGGGCGACGGTCGCACGGGTCATCGAGCCCGACCCGAGGGCCAAGGAGCGCTATGACGCGCTCTACGCGCTCTACCGACGTGCCTATGCGGGCACGGCAGGCATCAGCCACGGCCTCGCGGACCTCGCGGTGGGCGATCACGACGCGAGCGGCTATGAGCGATGGATGGCCCGATGAGTCGCCTTGCCTTTGGGCAAGGCGAGTGAGGCTCCTTGACAAGGAATGAGCCGTGAGGTAAGCGGGCAGGATCGAAGCGAGCCGGCGACGAGAAAGATAAGGAGAGCCATGAGCGAGAGCAGCCTCGCCTTGGACGGTCGGCGCGTCGTCGTGACCGGCGAGACCCTGGTGGCCGACGGCGGCTACACGCTGTGGTAGAGATCCAAGGACACGGGGCGTCCGGCGGCCCTCCAGCGCCGCAGACCGACGGACGGCGGCGCGCCATGGCTGGCCGGCCCCGACGCGGAGCCCCCCCGAGCTCGGTGGGCGCTCGCATTCTTCGGACAGTCCGGCAGGCGTGGCGGGAGAGCCAGCCTCCTCCGATCCCGCTGCCGGCAGAGGATGAGCAGCAGGGTGCGACGTTCCTGGCGCGATTGCAAGAAGGCGTCGGGTCCGCGTTCCTGTTCGCGACGGTGCTTGCCGTTGGCGTGGAGGTAGTCGCTCGTTACAGCGGTCACCCCGTCGTCTGGGCGATCGAGCTCCCGACGTACTTCTTCCTCTGGGCGTTCTCATTCGCCGCGGGGCTCTCTGACTGGGACGACAGCCAACTTGCCTTCGACCTGATGGCCAAGCGCATGCCCAGGTGGCTGCGGGAGGTCGTGCACGTCATTGCCAACCTCCTCATCATCGTCCCCTTCGCGATGGTCCTGCCGGGCACAGTTTCCTTTATCTCCTATGCCTCGGGCCAGCCCAACGTCGGACTGCCGCTCTCGGAGGCCTACGGCGAGGCGGGCATCTTCGTCCTCTTCGCGATCGGGGCGTTGCTGCGCGCACGGCTCGTCTTGCGACTGGCGTGGCCGTACCTTCGCCGGGCGAAGCCAGCGCGGAACGGTGGTGAGTGACGGTGGCCCTGATCGCGATGCTGGTGTCGCTCGTGTTCTTCTGGATCGTTGGCGCGCCCCTCGGCTACGGGCTGATCGCGAGCGGCTGCTTCTATCTGATCCTCACGGGAACCAACTTGAGCGAGGCCGCTGGCTCCATGGTCGGCGGCATCACTGAGAATTACGTCGTCCTGGCCGTGCCGCTCTTCATCTTCACAAGCTACCTGATGAACAACTCGGGCATGACCGACCGGCTCTTCCGCTTCGCGCAGCTCCTGCTCGGTCGCTCGAGAGGCGCCCTTGCTCAGGTCAACGTCGTCGCGACGCTTGTCTTCAGCGGGATGACCGGGAGCGCAGTGGCCGACACGGCGGGTATCGGCGTGATGAGCGTGCGAGCCATGGAAACGGCCGGCTATCCGAAGGGCTTCGCGTGCGCTACGACGATCACGAGCTCGATCATGGGCCCGCTGCTCCCGCCGAGCATCCCCATCGTCATCTACGGCTTCCTCTCGAACACGAGCATCGGGACGCTCTTCATCGCCGGGGTCCTCCCCGCGGTCGCGCTCGCCATCGCCCACATGGTCCAGATCGGTTACATGGCGCGTCGTCGCGGCTTTCCCCGCGACGAGTGGCGGGGATGGGTGACCATCGTGGTCGCCTTCGTCGCGGGCCTTCCGGCGATCGCCGCTCCGGCGATCCTCATCGTCGGCATCTACACGGGCATCTTCACGCCGAGCGAGAGCTCCGCCGTCGCGGTTCTCTACACCCTCGTCGTGGCCGTGCTCGTCTACCGCTCCCTGTCCTGGGAGGGCTTCAAGCGCTGCCTCGCGGGCGCGGTCCGACAGACGGGCGCCGTGACAGCGCTCATCGCGGGAGCGTTCGTCATCGACTACGGCGTCACCGCGTCGCAGCTCTCGGTGCGGGTGTCCAACGCAGCGCTCTCGCTGACGCACAGCTCGCTCGTCCTCGTGCTGCTCGCGACGGGCCTCGTGCTGCTCCTCGGCTTGATGCTCGAGGTGATCGTGCTCGAGTTCGTGGTGCTGCCGATACTCGTCCCGATCCTCGCGGGTGCCCATGTGAACATGATCTACTACGGTGTCGTCTTCACGTTCGCGACGATGATTGCCCTGGGCATGCCAACCCTCGGGACGCTCAACTTCGTCCTCAGCAACCTGACTCGGACGCCGCTCAACGAGATCATCCACGCGATGTGGCCCTTCCTCGCCCTGCTCATCGGCGGGCTCATCATCCTCATCTTCGTCCCGGAGCTGTCCTTGTGGCTACCGAGACTGCTCCACATGCCCACGGGATGAGGGCCTGAGCCTCGATCCACGCATTGACCTGGGCTGGTCCGTCGAGAAGCCGGGGGTGAGGTTCCCCGTGTGCCCATCGGCTCGGGCACCGGTGGCACGCAGGAGGACCGGA
>JAKAOD010000216.1 GCA_021823365.1 Actinomycetes bacterium
GGGCCCGGCGGACGCCGACCTCGTCATCGGGGTGCCGGACTCGGGCGCCCCCGCCGCCGAGGGCTTCGCCGCCCGCAGCGGCATCCCCTTCGGCCAGGGTCTCGTGAAGAACCGCTACATCGGCAGGACCTTCATCGCCCCGACGCAGCAGGCCCGGGTCGACGGGGTGCGCCGCAAGCTCAACCCGCTCCGCGAGTCCGTCGCCGGCCGCCGCCTCGTCGTCGTCGACGACTCGATCGTGCGCGGGACGACGACCCGCCAGATGGTGCGCATGCTGAAGGACGCCGGCGCGGCCGAGGTCCACCTCCGCATCTCCTCGCCGCCGTTCCGCTGGCCCTGCTTCTACGGCATCGCCACCCCCGATCGCGGCGAGCTGATCGCCGCGACGATGTCGGTCGAGGAGATCGCCGGCCTCCTCGGTGCCGACTCCGTCGCCTACCTCTCCCTCGAGGGCCTCGTCGCGGCGATCGGAGCGCCGGGAGAAGGCTTCTGCTCGGCGTGCCTCACGGGCCGCTACCCGACGCAGGTCGAACCGACTCGGCTCGGGTCGGCGCTGCCCGAGTCCTCGCCTCCTGAGCCGACCGGTGCCGAGCTCGCCGGCGCGAGGTCCTGAGCGCCGGCTCGAGGTGCTGCTCAATCCGGCCGAGCGATCGTCTCATCTCTATCGAAGATTGAAGTTATCGATAGGAACTGTTGGACAGATCGCCCAGCTCCGCCGATACTCGTATCGGGAACGAAACGTCCGGGCCGGCAGTTGAGCCGGACCTGAGGACGGGAGCCCGAGGAGACGGACATGCTGAGCAGCTTCACAGACGAGCGGATCGACGAGACCGCAGCGCAATCGACGAACTGGTACGTCGCACGTCGCATCGACGTACCGGCGGCCGCGCTCCCCGACCTGGAGCTCCCACCCGTGGTCGTCGCCGAGAACGGCGTCTCGCTCGCCATCGAGCAGCCGATCTACGTCGACGACCCGAGCTACCGGAGCTTCGAGGCGGTGCTCACCTACCCCGGCCACATCCCGGCGCGCCTGCGGGTCGAGCTCGACCTCAACCCCTACTCCTCCGACCGCGGCGAGCTCGGGCTCCGTCCGGCGCAGCGCATGCCGCGGATCCTCGTGAGTGCCCAGCGCTACTTCGACGGCGCCTGGTCGGTGCTCGACACCCTCGCCGACGAGCTCGTCGCCGGCAGGTCGGGCACGGGCACCAAGGCGGGAGCCGGACAGGCCGCCTGAGCGCAGGCGACCAGGCGACCAGGCGCTCAGCGCTCGCGCAGTCGGTCGAGGCGTCGGCGGTCGCGCTTGGTCGGCCGGCCGCTGCCCCGCTCGCGGGCGAACGGCGTGACGAGCCCCTCCCGCGGCGGTGGCGGCGGGCTCCGGTCGACGTAGCACTCGGCGGCGACGGGGGCGCCGACGCGCCGCTCGACGAGGCGGGTGACCTCGAGGATCCGCTCGGAGCCGGCGAACCGCAGCCGGACCTCGTCGCCGACACGCAGCGGCGACGCCGCCTTCGCCGGCGCAGAGTTGACACGGACGTGCCCGGCACGGCAGGCCTCGGTCGCCGCGGTCCGGGTCTTGAACGCGCGCACCGACCACAACCAGCGATCTACCCTCGTCGCCTCCGTTCGGGCATCGTGCCACGAGCAGGCGGTGGGAGGGCGACGGAGCGACGAAGCCGGTGCTCCGGCGTCTCTCGCGACTTGGAGCGACGTGCGCGGCAACCACCTCCCTGGCGCTCGTGGTGCCGCTCGGTGCCGGACGCGGGGTCGCATCCACACCGGAGGCGGCGACACCAGGGACGGCGGTCCGTGGCGCGGCGGTCCCGAGCGGCCAGCGGCGAGCACATCGACACCTACACCGGCAGTCCGTGTCTTCTACTGCGTGCTGGCGCTCATGGTCGCTCGGCTCATGGTTCGCGAGGCCGAGCACGCCGGGATGCACATGAGCGTCCGAGAGCTGCTGGATCACCTGGCCGGCATCCAAGAGACCGTCCTCCTCTACCAAGGCGAGCGAGGACGGCCCTGCGCCCGGCGGATGCTGACCGAGATCGACCCCACCCAGCGCCGCCTCGACGACCTGTTCGGCCTTGACGCCTACGCCCCTGGGCGCTGCGTGAGGTACTACGCCATGACGGCCAAGACGGTGCCACTGACCTGGGGGAACGTCACCTGATCGCGGAATAGCCCGGAAGGTACGGCCGGCAGCGCCCCGGTCCATGACACGAAGGTGGCGGGAGCGAGGCAGTCGCTCGGAACGACCCGGCGCCGACCGAGGCGTCGGCTCGTGCGGTCGGCCGGCGCCGCGGGTGTCAAAATAGTAGAAAGTTGATCCAGTTAGTCGTATATTCTCCACGTGCCATCGCTACGCCAGCGGAGTGAGACGGAGGACCATCGCGCCACCGGCGATAGGACCACAACCGGCGGTGCCCTCGAGCGTGCCGCTGGGTCGTGCCCGACGGCATCGGGCCCGACTGCGCCGGGCGGTCAGCCGCGGGCCCGCCGGTGGGCGGGATGCGGCAGGACGGACTGCGGACCGCATGCGTGAGCCGCTCTTCGACCCGGAGCAGGAGCCCGAGGAGATCCTCACGGCGATCCTCGGCGCGGGTCCCCTCCGATGGGAGGACCTGCACCCCTCCGACCGCGGCAGCGTCGGCAACGCTCGCCTGCGCCTCGTCGGCGTCTACGACGACCGCTTCGAGGGCACCTTCATGCTCCGCACGAGGATCCCCGGCGGCCGGCTCAGCGCGGACCAGGTCGACGTGCTCGCCGGCGTGGTGCGCGACTTCTCCGTGCACGCCGAGGGTCACGAGGACGAGCCGGACCAGTTCGGCGAGGTGACGACCCGCCAGGACCTGCAGATCCACTGGATCCGCTTCGAGCACCTCCCCGAGATCTGGCGGCGGTACGCGGAGGTGGGGCTGGGCTCGCTGCAGGCGTGTGGGAACTCCATGCGCAACGTCACCGCGTGCGCAGTCGACGGGATCGACCCGAGGGCGGCCTTCGAGGTGGGACCGATCGTCGACGCCATCGGCGCGATCGCTCGGGACGAGCCCAGGCTCACCGCGTTCTTGCCCAGGAAGTTCAAGGTGGTGCTCACCGCGTGCCCGACGGACTGCGCGGTCGCCCGGATCCACTGCCTCGCGTTCACCCCGGCGCGCCGGGACGGCACGCTCGGCTTCAACGTCCACGCCGGCGGGGGGCTGTCGGACTACCCGCGCCTCGCGAGCGCGCTCGACCTGTTCGTCGAGCCCGCCCAGGCGCCCGCCGTCGTGCACGCGGCGCTCCGGGTGTACAGGAGCTTCGGCGACTACGAGAACCCGAGCATCAACCGGTTCCGGGCGCTCGTGCACGAGCTCGGGGCCGAACGAGTCGCCAGCGAGCTGCGCGACCGGCTGCCCTTCGAAGCCCCGTCCGCGGGCGAGGACCTGACGACCTGGAAGCCCGAGGACCACGTCGGGGTGCACCCTGACGTCGAGGGCACGAGCTACGTGGGGCTCTCTGTGCCCCTCGGCCGGCTCTCGGCCGACGAGCTCTCGGAGCTGGCGCGCCTCGCGCGCAGCCACGGCGACGGCAGGGTGCGGTTCACGCAGCGGCAGAACGTCGTCCTGACCGGCGTCGCAGACGTCGACGCGCTGCTCGCACAGCCCTTGCTCGGGCGGCTCACGCCATCTCCGGACCCCTTCGAGCGCGGCGTGGTCGCGTGCACGAGCGCGCCGTTCTGCAAGTTCGCGATCCTCGCCATGAAGCCCCTCGGCGCGAAGCTGATCGACCAGCTGCGCGCCCACGTGCCGCGCGAGGGGTGGGACCGCCTGCAGGGCCTGCGGATCCACATGTCGGGATGCAAGGCGTCCTGCGCGCAGATCCCTGTCGCGCACGTCGGGCTCCGCGCCACGATGGGAAACGACGGGAAGGGCTACCACGACGCGTTCGACGTCGCGATGGGCGGAGATGCCGGCGCGCCTCGCCTCGCGCGCTGGGCCCGGGGTGAGGTGCCGGTCGAGGCCGCGTTCGAGGGCGTCACCGGACTCCTCACCAAGGTCGCCAAGGGCGAGCTGTCCCTCGACGACCTGTCGGCGGGGCTCAGCCCGTGGTCGGGGGTGGGCAGCGCCCCCTTCCCCGAGGAGGTCGCGAGGACCGGCGGCCAGCGCCCGCGCGGGCTGGGAGACGGGCGCGGGACCGGGGACCGGGAGGGTGACGGCGGCTTGCCGGCCGGCGGACCAGCAAAGAACGGACCGCCGAGATGAGCCGGGCCGTGAGGCAAGGAGCACGGGAATGACCGTCGCCGAGGAACGCCCTGCCGTCGCCGGGGCGCGGGCAGGCGTGGGATTGGAGGGATGGCTGCGCGCGCCGCTCGAGGACCCGGCGGCGGACCTGCGCGACGAGATCGCGGTCGCCGGGGGAATGCCCGAGCTGCCCGACAAGATCTGGTTCCACAAGACCGCCGCGGCGGTGATCGACGCGGGCCGCTGCGTCGGCTGCGGCGGGTGCATCGCGGCCTGCCCGTCGCGCTCGATCGACGTCGCCGAGGACGGGAAGCCGACGCTGGTCAAGATGTGCACCGGCTGCTCGGCCTGCTGGGACTACTGCCCACTCGCCGGGCTGAAGATCGAGGCGCTGCATAGGCACGCGAACGACGGCGTCCCGGTCGAGCTCGGCCGCATCGACGCGGCGTGGTCGGCTGCCGGATCGGCCACCGCGGCCGGCGTGCAGGACGGGGGCGTGGTCACCTCGCTCCTGTGCCACCTGCTCGAGACCGGCTTCATCGACGGAGCGATCGTGACGAGACGGGTGGACGCGTTCCACGGGGAGCCGTTCCTTGCGACCTCTGCAGACGAGGTGCGCACGGCGGCGGGCAGCGTCTACCACCAGTCCCATCCGTTGAAGGTGCTCAACGAGCCCCTGCCAAAGGGCGTGGAGCGGATGGCGTTCGTGGGCACGCCCTGCCAGATCAGCGTGCTGCGCGCCCTCCAGCGGTTTCCCTGGAGATACCGGAGGTCGTCTGCCGGCGCGGTGGTGCTCGCGATCGGGCTGTTCTGCACGAGGTCGTTCGAGCCGAGCAAGCTCGAAGAAGCCGTCGCCGCCGCCGGGATCGCGACCTGCGAGGTCACGGGTGTCGACGTGCGTGACGGAGAGCTGATCGTGCGCTCGGGCGACGCCGAGCTGCTCCGCCGACCGGTGAGGGAGTTCCGCTCGGCGAGCCTGAAGGGCTGCGACGAGTGCGCGGACTTCGCCGGGCTTGGCGCCGACCTCGCCGTCGGCAACCTCGGAAGCGAGCCGGGCCGCTCAACGGTGCTCGTGCGCAGCGAGGCCGGAGAACAGGCGTGGGCCGCGGCCGCCGGGGCGCTCGACGTGGTGCCTTTGGAGGACATTGCACCGGTCGTGCGGACGGCGGTCCGGGACCGCAAGCTGGCGGTACGCTCCCTCGCCCGCGAGCTCGACCCCGGCGGGCCGCTGTGGACGTCCTACACCGAGCACCTCGACCGCTATCAATCGAGCGACCGGTCGGTGCAGAAGCCGGCGGAGTTCCGCAGCCACCACTTCGAGATCACCTGCTGAAGGCGCGTGCGTGCACCGTGCGGCGGCCGCGCCCCCGCCCCGCGAGAGCGGCTGCTCGCGACGGCCGACGCGCTCCGCCCCGGTCGTCTCGTGCGCGCTTGACTACTCGGACGCCCTCGTCGAGTCCCGGATCCGGTCCGGCCAGCTCACCGAGCGCCAGTGGCTCGACTCCGGGACCGCACCCGTGGCGACGAACTTCGCCGCCTGGGCGCTCACGCCGTTCGGCCTCGAGATCACGTTCCAGGACTACCAAGTTGCAGCCTATGCCGCTGGCACGCCCTCGATCCTCGCCCTCTACGGCGACCTCGGCGC
>JAKAOD010000217.1 GCA_021823365.1 Actinomycetes bacterium
CGTCACGACGTGCCAAGAGATGCTCGTCGACCACGCCGTGACGAACCCCATGAAGCTGCTCTGGCCCGGCGGCGGCGTCCCGATCGTGCCGGTGACGGTCAACACGGTCATGTTCCCCTACCCTTCGGCGAAGCGTTGCTTCGCACTCGGTGAGGCGATCGGCCGGGCGATCTCTTGCTACGACGTCGAGCCAGACCTCCGAGTCGTCATGGTCGGCAGTGGCGGCCTCTCGCACCAGCTCGAAGGAACGCGTGCGGGGTTCATCAACAAGTCTTTCGATCTCCGCTTCGTCGAGAGCCTCACCGATGATCCGAGGTGGGCGACGCAGTTCTCGGGCGAAGACCTTGTCAAGGAGACCGGCAGTCAGGGCGTCGAGCTGCTCATGTGGCTGGCTGCTCGGGCAGCGCTGGGGGCCACGGTGCGTCGAGTGACCTGGAACTACCACATCCCGATCTCCAACACGGCAGCGGGCACGCTCATCCTCGAGCCGGCCGCGTAGCCGGGCGAGCACCCTTCACGCACCTCGAAGACGAGTGCCGGCTCCCGATGCCGCATACGGTCGGCTGCTCTCTTCGCCCGCGCCGGGCCTTCAACGATGGTGCTCGTGAACCCGAGGAGGGCTGGATTGCCCGGCCGCCGACGTGCTCGAGGACGAGCTCGCACAGAGCAGGGGGTGTGACGACCAGAAGTGCCAGATCGCGCCGCCACCTGCGCGTCACGCGGGTGACTCGGCCGCCACCTCTCGAGCCCCGCGCAGCTCGGGCCGGGACCAGATGTCCGCACACTTCTCGCACGAAGACTCGGGGACGAGACCGACCCTCGTGAGCAGCGGGAACAGCTTGCACGCGACGCAGAAGCCGAGGCCTGCCTCGAGACCCGCTGCGACGGTGAGCGCGCTGAGAACGCCGTACGCAGCTCGCTTGTTCCGGAAGCCGTAGCAGAGAACAGTCGCCGTCGCCGACAGGAAGAGCCCCATCCCTTGGGCCAGGCGCTTGGGCGGTCCCGGCACGAAGCGGTGCTGCACCCGCAAGCGCGGGGTGACGACCCTCGTCGCGAGCTGCCCGAGAGGGCTCAACCTCGGGCCCGTCGCGACCCGTGCCGCGAAACCGTAGGTCAGAGGAAACAGCAGCCAGGGCTGGTCGAACGCAACCGCAGCGCCCGCCATCACCACGACTCCCGACGCCACCAGCCGTGCCGACGTCTCGTTCACGGGGTTCGGGAAGTCAAAGAACCTCGGCACCGGACACGTCGCTTTCCATCTGCGCCTCGTCTTCCATCTGGGCCTCGCTCGCGATCAGGGCTCGGCCCGCTGCAACTCTACCGGCGGAGAGACCCTATCGACTTCGAGCAGTCTCCGATGCCGGCTCGGGCCCGAGCGTCTCGACCACTGACTCGTACGGCGGGATGCTGCCCTCTGCGTCCTGGAACAAGTGGTGGCGGCGCATCCATTCTTGGGTGCGCGTGTACATCTCCTCGGTGTAGGGCTCGAACACGACACGTTCACCCGGTCCGAACCCCCGAACGTCGATTCGATCGTGGAAGCGGCTCGGGATCTCCCGCAGGTAGTAGTGCTTGTAGCGCTCCGGCTCGAGATCCAGATCCGCCTGGGCGCGCTTCAGTCCCGCGAAGTACCTTTCGACGTCTTCGCGTTCGATGTCGCCGTTGAAGAGGAATGCCGCCATGAACGTGCTGTCGGCGATCTTGCGGCAGCCTTGCTGCTCCACGAGGTACGTGGGGGCGCCCCAGATGTTGGCCGCCACGACGTCGCCGCTGAGCAGTGCCTCGACACGGTCGTACGGCATGCCGATGAACTCGAGCCGCACGTCCTCGGGCTCGACGAAGGCTTCGAGCGCCTGGATGGTCGAGAAATGGCTGCCGGAGTGGAACCCGACCGCGACCGCGACCCCGGCCAGATCGCTCAAGGTGCAGATGCCGGAGCCCGGAGCCGCATAGATACCGCTCGGGATCACCGAGTAGGCATGTCCCCACATCCTCCCGTACGCGTCCACCGCAGCCTGGTTGACCGCCCAATGGCAGGCGCAGCTCATGTCCCTCTTGCCGTGCCCACCGGACTGGTACAGCTCGTACGCCCCCGTCCGCACGTACCCCTCGCCGGAGACGACGTTCTGCTCGGCGTTCTCGAGGAGCACGACGTCGAGCTCGTAATCGAGTCCCTCGTCGGCGAAGTAGCCGTTGTCCGCAGCGATCCAGTCCTGCAGGCGGCCATGGGACACGATCCTGAAACGACTCACCGCACCCTCTCTCTCTCGTCGTCGCTCCCGGCACCGCCACGGCCCCGCCGGGGGAGGTGACGACGCCTCCTCTGGCGGGCCGCCGCCTGCGATGGGCAAGCGTTGCGCGGCGATGGGCGACGTGTCGGGGCTCCGATGCTATCGCCGGGAATCGCGCGCGGATGGGCGTACACGGGCGCGTCCCCTGCCGAACGGCGTTCACGGACGCGTGCATGTTCCTGCCGGCTTCACCTACGCCCTTCGATCTATCCAGGCAACTCGCCCGGGGTCGGAGCTCCCTCGAGGGGCGGAGGGCAGCCCGGCGAACGGGCCTCTTTCCGATTCCGGCTCGATCCTTCATCGGGCGTGACGAGCTACGCCCAGCTCGTGCAAGCGGTCGAGTGCGAATGTCGCCACCGGTACCTGCGACCCCAGGACCTGCCAAAGGTCCGCGAGGTCGTGAGTGAGCTTGTGGTCAACCCCAACACGGTGCTGAAGGCGTACAAGGAGGTGGAAGACAACGGTCTGGTCGTCGATCGTCCCGGTCGGGGCACCTTCGTCGTCGGGACCCGCGAGCAGGTCGACCTGGCCAAGCTGCTCACGGTTCGGCGGTCACTCCTCAGCTGGCGCTCTCGGGCGCGTCGCGAGGTCGAACGTGTTCGCGATCTCTCTCGCATAGTGGTCGATGTCGAAGTCCGGGTCGCGTACGAGCCGGTGCGGCACCACATCGATGGTGGCTCGGATCGCCGCCGCCATGACGCCTGGATCGAAATCGTCGCGTAGCTCCCCATCGGCCTGGAGCCGCGCGAGCTGCCGCTCGAGCAGGCGAGCTGCCACGTCGATGTTCTGGCCGTCGACGCGGCGCCGGCCGTCGATCGTCAAGGCTCCGCTTCGCAGGATCTCGACGACCGCGACCATGTAATTGCGGTGCGCGTGCATGAATGCGAGGTTCGACTCGATGTAGGTGCGGAGCATCGCCGGTCCCGTTGATTCGGCGAAGACCCGTGGAAGGATGTACGCCCTCCCAGCCTCGACGACGTCGATCACGATCTGCCTGATCAGGTCGTCCTTGCCGGCGAAGTGGTAGCTGATGACACCCTTGCTGATGCCGATGCGCGCGGCGATACGCGCGAGCGAGGCCTGCGCGAGGCCGACCTCGGCCACCGTGTCGATCGCCGCGCCAACGATCTGCCGGCGCCGGGCGCTCTCGGTAAAAGTTCGGCGCTCGGATGCAGGCCCGGTCACGATCGGAGAAATCTACGGTATCTGGCCGCTCGACCAAATCTTTGTACGTCTGGACAGCACTGCTGCTAGCTTGCCACCTGTGGGTCTCCGTTCGCGGTCTTCTGGTCCGGTCTCGGGGCGCAAGCTCAGCCGGGCTCAGGAGCGCCGATGACGTCGGCGCACGGCAGGGAGCCCATACTTCCCGGTGCCGACGCTTCGCGACCGGACACCGCGCTCGTCGTCGACCACCTGACGAAGCGCTTCGGTCAGCGCGCCGCGTACGAGGACGTCTCGTTCGAGGTCGGCTACGGCGAGGTCTTCGGCTTCCTCGGCCCGAACGGTGCCGGAAAGACGACGATGGTGCGCACGCTCGGGACGCTGCTGGCTCCGACATCCGGCTCGGCGGTCGTCGCCGGTATCCCGCTCGACCTCGAGGCAGGCTCCGACATCCGGGCGCGCATCTCGATCATGCCCGAGTCCCCGGGCCTTTACCTCCGGCTCACCGTCGCAGAGAACCTCGAGTGCTTCGCAGGGCTGTACGAGCTCACCGACATCCGTGAGCGGATCGCAAAGGGGCTCGAGGCAGTCAACCTGACGGACCGAGCCAACGATCTCTGCGGCTCGTTGTCGAAGGGCCTTCGCCAGCGCGTCGCGCTCGCCCGTGCACTTCTCAACGATCCAGCGGTCCTCTTCCTCGACGAGCCCACGTCCGGGCTCGATCCCGTGGCGACGCGCGACGTTCACGAGCTCATCGCGGCACTTCGTGACCACGGGGTCACGATCTTCCTTACGACGCACCGTCTGGAGGAGGCCGAGCGGCTCTGCCACCGCGTGGCGATCCTCAACACCACCCTTCTCCTCGTCGGGCGCCCCGACGAGCTCCGAGAGCGACTGTTCACGCGGGGGTTGGACGTGCGCACCCGTGTCCCTCTCCCTGACCCGGGCGCCGTGTTCGACCGGCTTGCCGACGTCCAGGGATGGGACCAGTCCGCCTCGGGCTCGTACGTGCTCCAGGTCACCGATCCTGATGCCACTGCTCCCCGTGTCGCACGAGCACTCGTCGCAGTCGATGCCGACATCCTGTCACTCGTGGAGACGCGCCATTCGCTCGAGGACGTCTACCTGGAGCTCGTTGAAGACGATGTCGAGGCGCGGCGGCGATGAGCTTCAGCTGGACCCGCGTCGAAGCGATCTTCCGCAAGGAGCTCCGTGACTACCGGCGGAACCGCTTCGTGATCTTCACGATGTCCGCTCTGCCACTTCTCTTCATCGTGCTCACGATGATCCAGCTCTTCGCGATCAACACCGGAAGCTCCGCGAGGCTGAACGACCGCATCGGCATCTCCATGCTCTACCTGCTCATCATCCCGACGATGGTCCCCTCGGCGCTCACCGCCTACTCGGTCGTCGGCGAACGGGAGCAGGGCACGCTGGAGGCGGTTCTCATCACCCCGGTCCGGAGCGAGGAGTTCCTCGTCGGAAAGGCGCTCGCCGCGTTCACCCCGACGGTCCTCATCGCCTACGCGCTGTTCGGACTCTTTCTGGGGGCGGCTGAGCTCTTCGCCCACCCCGGGGTTCTCTCGGCGATCTTCGAGCGCTCGCACGTGCTCGTCCAGCTGCTCTTCACGCCGCTCCTCGCGGGGTGGTCGATCTGGATGGGGATCGCCATCTCCGCACGCTCGACCGATGTCCGAGCTGCTCAGCAGCTCGCCGTCTTCGCGAGCCTGCCGCCACTCGGGGTCGTGGCGCTCCTGTCGTTCGACGTCATTCCCGCGTCCGTCGCCCTCGCACTGGGCCTCGCGGCAGCGCTTCTCGTGCTCGACGGGTTCGGCTGGCGCGCCGTCGCCGCGATCTTCGACCGTGAGCGCCTTATCACCGGCAGTCGCGACTGACGACGGGGCCAGGGTTCGAAGCGAGAAGGGAGCGAGCCGTGTCGACCACGCTCAAGTTGTCAAGGGAGGGCTTCGGAATCGAGCTCCGTCGCGGCACCTTCGATGTCGCGATCGACGACGTTCGCGTTGCATCGATCGAGTGGCACGAGACCAAGGAGCTCGAGATCGCACCCGGACACCACACCGTGGAGCTCCGAGCGGGTCGGTATCGGAGCCGGCTCCACACCTTCGATGCACGCGACGAGAGCGTCGTCTCCTTCCGGTGCCACGGAGCGATGATGTGGCCGCGCTGGCTCGCCTCCGCAGTGATGCCGAGTCTCGCCATTTCCCTTGTTCGGGAGTAGACCCCGCCGAGCTCGCCCGAGCGCGTTGTTTCCCTGGGCGCCTGGGGAGGTCTTTCGAACGAACAGTCGCACGTTCTGTGAAAAATATCTGGAGCGGACGACGGGACTCGAACCCGCGACCCTCACCTTGGCAAGGTGATGCTCTACCAACT
>JAKAOD010000218.1 GCA_021823365.1 Actinomycetes bacterium
GAAGTGCTCGGGCGCGTAGGCGTGCTCGATCATGCGACCGGTGGGAAGGCGGGCGACCTCGACGAGCGCGATCGCCGTCGGGTCGCGGCGCTGGCCGATGTCCACGCCGAGCACGATCGGCCAGCGGTTCAGAGCGTCGGAATCAGGTCGTTCCATGCGTCCACCTCCGGATCGACGGCCCTGGCCACGTCCGCGGGGTCGAAGGCGGCGGTCTCGTCGGCCAGGAACTCGCACAGGTACTCCTGCCGGAACCACCACGGCCCGAGCGCTCGCTCTTCCTCCGCGAGGAACGCCGACGAGATGCGGGGGCACTCGCTCGCCGGCACGCGGTAGCGCTCCCATGGCTCCGGACCGTGCCAGGCCTCGAAGAACCATCCCCGCCGCCCGTAGGGCGTCGAGGCGGCGACCAGCCGGCCGCCCGAGACGGCGAGCATCGGGCGGACGGTGGCGTAGGTGTCGTCCGAGACCTGCGCGGCCTCGTCCACGATCAGCAGGCGCACGCGCGAGTACCCGCGGATGGTCGCGGAGGTCGCCGGCAGGACGATCACGCGGGAGCCCGACTCGAGCCGGAGCTCGAGGGCCGTCTCGCCCTCGGAGGCGACCGGCCGGCCGAGCGAGCGGTAGGCCTGCACGGCCACGCGGAAGAGCTCCCGGGCCTGTCGCTCGGAGGCCGAGACGACGAGCACGAGGGCGCCGGGTTCATACAGGGCGGCATGGAGCGCGGCGAGGCCGAGCGTCACGGTCTTGCCCGCCTGGCGCGACGCGAGGACCAGCACCCGATCCGCGCTCGAGCGGAGCAGCTTCGATTGCCAGGGGTCCGGCTCCATGCCGAGCGCCTGGCGGGCAAGCTCCACGGGGTCGAGCGCGCGGGCGAAGTCGTCGCGGAGCGGGTTCACGAGGCCCCATTCCCGTCGGAGGGGTTCGGAAATGCGGGCCGTTCGGCCGGCACCCAGGGATAGTTGCCTCCCCGGGACGCTGCGACGCTCTCGGGGCCGCTGAGGGCCGCCCGCACGTCGGCGAGCGCTGCGGGATGGCGGACCAGGGCGCCGAGGACCTCGCCTCGCAGCGCCAGCCATTCCGGGGAGCCGAGGACGTTCACGGTGACCTGCGGGCGCTCGTCGAGGGCGCCGGTGAGCTTCGCCGCGAGCTCGAGGAGACCGCGCGCCTCCCGCGTGGCACGGAGGATCACCGACGCCGAGCCCTTCGCCTCACCCGACCGGAGGACCCGCTGCACGCGCCCGTACAGACCCTCGAGGCGGTGCAGCAGGTCGGCGAGCTCGCCGTCTGGGCCGGAGAGCGCAACCGTGGCCGGTGAGGCGTGGCCGCTCGCCACGTGCCGGCGGATGGAGGACTCGGAGACGGCGAACTCACGACCGATCGCCCGGGCCGCACGCCCCTCGGCGATGGCCCGCTCGAGCTCCTCCCGACGCTCGCTCGAGCACACCCGACAGACCTGCGCCACGTCAGCCCCCCGCCTGCCCCGGCGCCTCGAGGCTCTCGACGGCCCGGGAGAGCGGCCCAAGGAGCTCCGTGCTCTCGCTCGCGAGCTCCGGGTCGTCGGCTCGGGGCGAGGGCGCCGTGTCGAGGTCGCTCTGACCGAAGCCCGGCAGCCGCACGATGTGGCCGGCGTTGTGGCGGGCGGCCACGAAGTCGCCGGCGAGGGAGAACGCCGCTGCGAGCCGAGGCCGGCCCTCGGCCACGTCCGCCACGAGGTTGCCGGCGTAGAGGCCGAGCGTCGAGGCCGTCGCCTTCGCATGATCGGCGACGGCGCCCTCGGCCAGGCTCCGCGCCGCGTCGAACCGGCGATCCTCGAGGTAGCCCGGGAGCTCGGCCTCGAGCGCCCGCCAGGCGACCGAATCGTCGGCGGCATCCTTCACGGCGCGGCGGACCTCGCGCTCGGCTCGCTCGAGCCGGCCGGGCTCGGTGTCGGCGATCCGGTCGAAGCGCCGACGCAGGCGATCCCAGGCGCGCCCCTGGCGGACCTCGAGGAGCAGACGCTCGGCGGCCTCCATCGGCCGGCTCGCCGGCTTCTGCGCGGCCCGGGCCGCACCGTCGAGGAGCTCGAGGTCCGCGTCCGCCCGGCTCCGGAGCTCGGCGAGGCGCTGGCCGGCCGCGTCCCGCAGGCGACGCTCGGCGAGGGCGACGCGCTCGCGCGGCCAGTACCACGGCTGACCGGAGGCCGTCGCCTTGAGGCGAACGAGGTCGCGCTCGAGGCGGCCGAGCTCGGCGGCGATCGCGTGCGGCACGTCTTCGAGGCGGCGCCGGATGTCGGCGAGCGTCCCGGCCTTCGCGTTGGGTTCCATCGCGTGTGCCTCCTTCGTCGCGGTTCAAGCGTCAGCGCGGCGGTCGCCGCGTTGGTCGGTCCCACTAGGCTCTCCGCCTCGCGGCATGTCTGTGACCTGCTGCTTCGAGGCCTTGTCTACCAGCCGTCTACCCGTCGAGCTCGCCGGCGAGGCCTGGTCGGGCGCCTGGCACTTGGCCTCGGCCGTCCTCTTCTTCGCTCTTCCTTCGCCCCTATAGGGGCGAAGAGCGAAGAAGACAGTTCGGCGGAGCCTGCCTCCGAAGATCGGCGAAGACTTCCGAAGATTCACGGTTCCGGGCTCTCCTCAAGCAGTGCCTTTCGAGTCGTGCCGATCGCGACGTCCGAGGCGCGGACGCCCGCCGCTCGGACGGCGTCCCGGCACGCAACCCATCTGCGATCGCCGCCCGCCTCAAGGTGGGCTCGGAGGGCGGCCTCGAGTGTCATCCCAGCACGCACGGCCGACAACGCGACCGTCAGCCGGCCGGCGGCCTCCACGAGCTCGAAGGACCGCACGGGCTCGAGGTCGCCAATCACCCGCGACTTCGCGTGCCGGATCATCGTCCCCCCACCGGCGGCCGACTCGAACACGAGGAGCTCGTCGGCCTTCTGACCGATCGCGGACGCGCCCCTCGGCGCCGAGACGCCGCGGCGTGGTCCGAACAGGCCCGGATGGCCCGTGTGATGGACCACAAGGATTGACGTACCGCGGGCCACGAGCGGGGCGAGTACTGTTCTATCGAACCCGGCGATCTCCGCGTTCGAGCTCTCGTCCCCGCTCCACACGGCCGTCAGGGTGTCGAGCACGACCAGCGCGGCGCTGTCGGTGACCTCGTGGAGCCGCCTCACGTGGTCGTCGCGCTTCAAGTCAAACCCCTCACCGAGATACAGGACCTGCCGCTCGGGATCGGCGTCGATGCGCGAAAGGCGACGCAGCTCGACGGCCCGCGGGTTCTCCTCGCTGATGTAGACGACGCGCCTCCCCTCACGCGAGAGCCGGGCCGAAGTAGCGAGCGCCCACCAGGATTTCATCGTGCCGGCCGCTCCGACAATCCAGATTCGCGCCCCGGCGGGGACGTAGGGCTCGACGAGATACTCGACCTCGGGTACGCCGGCCGCGATCTCCTTCGCCCAGTTGGTCGGCTGCGGCCACGTCGGCACCCAGCCGTCGCCGGTGTCCGCGTAGCTCTCCGTCAGCGCGTCCACGGCCACTCCGGCAGGGGCCCGGGCTCGGGTGGCATTGCCACAAGCGTCGCATGGGCGAGGTCCTCGACGAGGACGACCTCGTTCCAGGTCTCGATCTCGTCCAGCGCGTAGCCGCGCAGGCGCCACACGGGCTCGTATTCGGGCTCACCGGTCTGCCAGGCCCGCTCCAATATCGCTTCCAGGCGCTGGCGAACCCACGCGACGAGACCGCCCTCGCCGGCGGCGGCGAGGTCAGTCGGCACAACCCGCCCCTGACGGCGCCGCGATCAACTGCTCGAGCGTGGCGCGCGCGACGAGGACCCGCCGCCCCACACGAATCGCCGGAACTTCGCCGCGCGCGATTGCGTCGAAGAGCGTTGTCCGGCCGACGCGGAGTATTGCGGCGGCCTCCGGGACCGTGAGAACCTCCGGCGCGTCGGCGAGCGTCATTGAGGCATCGCCCCCTCGAGCGCGCGGAGCAGCTCGCTGTACCGGTGCGCGCGGCGCCCGACCGGACGGCGCTCGCCTGACTCCCACCGCGCGATCGTGACCCGATGGACGTCGAGCGCCCGCGCGATCTGCTCCTGCGAGACGCCGGCCTCCTCGCGGATCGCGCGGGCGCGCTTCGGAGGTGGCGGCTGAAGTCCATATGCCATGCACCTTTGATACACCTGCGTAGGGGTGTGTGGCACCTGTGCACGGGACAGCGTGGCGATCGTGCACGTGTTACACTCCCACGCATGAACGAACAGAGCGAACCCGAACCCCTCATCTGGGCGACGGACGGCCGCACCGGCCGACGCGAGGTTCGACGTGGACGAGAGGTCGTCGCCGCCTACGAGCCGGTCCGATCGGTTCGGCCCCAAGGGCCGTGGCTCCGCGTCTCGGGCGTGGACGGCCTTGAGGGCCTCACCGTGCACCTGCGGACTGCGGTCCGCGAGGGCCGCCTCGTCTGTACCGGCCTACTCCTCGAGGCCGAGGACGGCGAGCTCACCGCCCGTGACCTTCGTCGCCTGCGTCTCGGCGATCTCGTCTACATGACAGGCCCCGAACCGCTCGCCGCACCATGGCAGCCGTACACGGGGCCTTCGCTGCCGCGCCGAACCATGCCGGGCCGGATCCCGCGCGAGGCGCTCGAGGAGGTCGCTGCCGAGTATCGGCGCCTCGTCGCTGAGGGGGTGAAGAACCCGGCCCGGCGCATCGCCGAGGAACGGCACTACAGCCCGGAGACGATCCGCCGGTGGATCGTGCTCGCTCGAGGCGAAGGCCTTCTCGGACGTGCGCTCCGGGGCAAGGCCGGAGAGGCATCGGCGCCAACCACACGAGGACGGACGAGCGATCTCGCCAAGCGGCGAAGGGGGGAGCGATGAGGGGCACCATCACCGAGAAGCCCGGCCGCGGCTGGTACGCCGTGCTGAGCCTCAGCGACCCGAAGACGGGCAAGCGACGCCGGCCATGGCACGGCCCCTACCGGACTCGCAAGGAGGCCGAGGCGACGCTCGCGCGGCTCGTGACCGAGTACAACGGCGGCACCTACGTCGTCGATCCCGAGAAGCTCACCGTTCGGGCCTTCTTCGAGGATCGATGGCTGCCGGCGGTCCGAGGGGAGCTCCGGGAGACGACCGCAGCGCACTACCGGACGGTTGTCTCCCTCTACGTCGTCCCGAACCTCGGTGCCGAGCGGCTGACGCGCCTTCGCCCGGAGCAGCTGAAGGCCCTCTACGCCGACCTCGAGGAGCACGGCGGTCGCGACCGCCGGCCGCTCGCGCGTCAGACGGTCGGAGGCGTCCACCGGCTGATTCGCCGGGCACTCGACGACGCCGTGTCGTGGGGCCTGCTCGGGCGCAATCCCGCGGCGCTCGTGCGGCCGCCGAGGCCGATGCGGCGGGAGATGGCGACCTACTCCCCCGAGGAGATGGCATGCCTCCTCGGGGCCGCGCGGGACCATCGACTTTCCGCGCTGTTCGTCCTCGCCTGCACGACCGGGATGCGCCGGGGCGAGCTCGTAGGGCTACCGTGGCGGGCCGTCGACCTCGAGGCCGGCCGTCTGACGGTCGTACAGTCGGCCGTGGCGATCGGCTCGCGGCTTGTGTTCAACGCCCCGAAGACGGCGGCGGGCCTCCGCACCGTCCCTCTCGCGCCCGAGTCGGTCGCAGCGCTGCGGAAGCACCGTGCAGGCCAGCAGAAGGAACGGTTCCAATGGGGGCCGGCGTGGCAGGACCACGGGCTCGTCTTCGCACGCGAGAACGGCAGCCCGCTGCTCCCGTCGGCGCTGGACGACACCTTCCGGCGCATCGCCCGGCGGGCGGGCCTGCCCCGGATCCGCTTCCACTACCTGCGGCACAGCTGG
>JAKAOD010000219.1 GCA_021823365.1 Actinomycetes bacterium
CTTCTGCGCCACGTCGTCGGGGACCCCGCGCGCGGCCATTCCCGAGAAGAGCCGCCCGCGCAGCGCCTCCATCCGCTCGTCGGAGCGCTTGTGGCTCATCGCCTGGCGCAGCTCGTCCGCGTCGGAGGGCGTGAACCCGGCGACGTCGACCGCGATCTGCATGAGCTGCTCCTGGAAGAGCGGGACGCCGAGGGTGCGGCGCAGCGCGGGCTCGAGCAGCGGGTGCAGGTAGGCGACGGGCTCTTCGCCGCGGCGCCGCCGGATGTAGGGGTGCACCGCGTGCCCCTGGATCGGGCCGGGCCGGACGAGCGCGACCTCGACTGCGAGGTCGTAGAAGCAGCGCGGCTGGACGCGCGGCAGGGTCCCCATCTGCGCGCGGCTCTCCACCTGGAAGACCCCGACCGTGTCCGCCCGGCACAACAGGTCGTAGACCTCGTCCTCTTGAGGGAGCGCTGCGAGGTCGACCGCCACGCCGTGGTGCGCTGCGACGAGGTCGACCATGTGGTGGAGGGCCTCCAGCATCCCGAGACCGAGCAGGTCGAACTTCACGAGGCCTGCGGCCGCGCAATCGTCCTTGTCCCATTGCAGCACCGTGCGTGCGGGCATGCGCGCAGGCTCGACGGGGCAGACGTCCACCACCGGGCGGTCGCAGATCACCATGCCGCCCGAGTGGATGCCGAGATGGCGCGGGAAGTCGAGCACCTCGGTGGCCAGGCGTCGCAACGTCGCCGGCACGTCCGCACGCGCCGGGAGCGCGTCGGCGCGCTCGGTCCGCTTGGCCCACCGGTCCACGTCCTCTGCGTCGCAGCCCAGCACCTTGCCCATGTCTCGCAAGGCGGAGCGGGGCCGGTACGTGATCACGTTCGCCACCTGCGCGGCATGGCGGCGGCCGTAGCGCTCGTAGACGTACTGGATGATCTCCTCGCGCCGGGTGGACTCGATGTCGAGATCGATGTCGGGCGGCCCGTCCCGTGCGGGTGAGAGGAACCGCTCGAAGAGCAGGCCGAGCGAGACCGCGTCGACGAGGGTGATGCCGAGCACGTAGCAGACCGCCGAGGTCGCCGCCGAGCCGCGCCCCTGGCAGTAGACGCCGGTGCGCCGGCACTGCTCCACGATGTCCCAGACGGTGAGGAAGTACCCCGCGTAGCCGAGCGTCGCGATGACAGAGAGCTCGTGATCGAGCCGTTCCCACGCGCCGTCGACGCGCTCGGCGCCGCGGGGGCCGTAGCGGCGGGTCGCGCCCTCCTCCACGAGGTGGCGCAGCCAGGTGTCCTCGTCGTGCCCCGGCGGGACCGGGAAGTCCGGCAGCCTCGGGGCGACCAGCCGGAGGTCGAAGGCGCAGGCGGCGCCGATCTCCGCCGCCTGGGCCACCGCGCCCGGCCAGCGCGCGAAGCGTCGCTCCTGCTCCCCGCCCGTGCGCAGGCACGCGGCGGCCGAGGCCGGGAGCCAGCCGCACAGCTCCTCGAGCCTGCGACGCGATCGCACGGCCGCGAGCGCCGTGGCGAGCGGGAACCTGGCCGGTGACGCGTAGTGGACGTTGTTGGTGGCGACGAGCGCGCAGCCGGCGTGAACTGCGAGCTGCGCGAGCGCGTCGTTACGCGTGGAATCGAGCGGGTCCCCGTGGTCCCACAGCTCGACCGCGACGTTGCCCCTCCCGAACGCGGCCACGAGCTCGTCGAGGCGGCGGCGTGCCGCGCGCGGCCCCTCCTCGGTCAACGCGGCGGCCACCGCCCCCTTCCTGCACCCCGTGAGGACCTGCCAGTGTCCCTCGTGCGCGTCGGCGAGCGCCGCAATGCTGAGCGCGGGGCGTCCCTTCCCGCCCCCGCCGAGCCCAGCGTCGGCGATGGTGCGGCTGAGGCGCGCGTAGCCCTGCGGGTCGCGGGCGAGCACCACCAGGTGGGTGCCGCCGGGGTCGGGCGCGCCGGTGCGCCCGGGGGCAGGAGCGGGTGAGACCCCCGGCCCCTGCTCGGCCGGGGCGGAGCCGTAGGTGAGCTCCGCACCGAAGACCGTGGGCAGGCCGGCGCGTCGCGCCGCCTCGCTGAAGCGCACGACGCCGTAGAGCCCGTTGTGGTCGGTGAGCGCGAGCGCGGTGAGCCCCAGGGCGGCGGCGGCGACCGCGAGCTCCTCGGGATGGGAGGCGCCGTCGAGGAACGAGAAGTTCGAATGGCAGTGCAGCTCTGCGTAGGGCGTCGTCGGGCGCACGGACTTGGGTCCCCGGTCTCTCTTCCCGGGGTCTCTCCCCGGTCTCTCTTCCCGGGGTCTCTCCCCGGGGTCTCTCCCCGGTCTCGGTCGCAGACCGGTCAGTCGTAGACGGCCTCGACCCGCCAGCGGCCCCGCTCGGTCACGAGGAGCCACCCCGTGCCGTCAGCCGTCAGGACCTGCAGTCGCGCCACGCGCCGACGGGCCCTCGACCACCACCGCTCCTCCACCGGCCACGGCGCGCTCCACGCGGTGACGGGCGTCCACCGGTCACCGGCGACCGAGAGCCGCACCGGTGCTCCCGTGAGCAACCCCCTGGCGCTGACCCCGACGGGGACTCCGGCGCCGTCGGCCATCTCGACGGGGGGCGCTCCCGCCGTCACCCGTGCAGGGGCTGGCGGAGGGAGCCGTCCCGGCCAGGGCGGCTCAGAGGGAGACCTCCGGCGCGCTGTCTTCGGCTCGCGCGCCGCGGCCGGGGGGCTCCAGGGCACGAGCCGGCAGCGGTCCGCCGGCCCGCGACCGCCCTCGAGCACGGGAACCATGACCGCCTCGACACCCAGCCGCCGCTGGAGCGCGACCAGCACCTCGCCGGCGCGCTCGTCGGCCGCGCTCGCCCCTCCCCAGAACCCCGGCTGGCGGTCCTGCAGCGCCAGCGCGCGTCCGAGGACCGCGACGAGCCGCGCGCCCGTACCCGCGACCCGGTAGCCGGGCAGCTCGCCCTCGAGGCCACGTGCGACCCGGTGACCCCGGACCCCTGAGGCGCCGAAACGAGCGAGCACGTCGGCGGCGGGGACGGCGGCGAATCGCCCGAGCGTCGACAGCCCCAGCCGGACGAGCACGTCGGCGAGCTCGGGGTCGCCGAGCACGTCGACGGGCCAGGGGGCCAGGAACCCTGCGGTCTCCCCCGCCGGCACCACCAGGCCCGCCCTCGCCGCCAGCGCTGCGGCGAACACCCCTTCGGCCACGCCGAGCCGGACCCCGGCGGCTTCCCCGGACGTGCCGTCGGGGGTCCCGGGAGCGACGGTGGGGGTCCCGGGAGCGACGGTGGGGACGGCGTCGAGCGCCGCCGCCACCGTCTCCGTCACCTGGGCCAGCACGGCCTCTTCGGTGCCGAAATAGCGGGTCGGCCCCTTGATCGGGAGCGTGCACACCCCCGGGCGGACCGCGTCCACCCAAGGGCACACCGACGACAGCGCCTCGACCACCCGGCCGAACCTGCGAAGGCGCTCGTCCCCACCCGCCCCGTCGGTCTCGCCGTCCCCGCCGGCCCCACTCGCCCCGTCGGGAACCTCGAGCCCAGGGCACTCGACGAGGAGAAGGCGGGGCAAGCCGGCATCGGGGCGACCGGTCACGCGGCAGCCACTTTCCCGGTCGCGGCAGGCAACCAGAGCTCCTGGCGGACCGGCCGGACCGCCGAGCCGCGTCCGCAAGCCACCACGGTGACGCGTCGCGACTGGAGACGCCCAGCTCCCTCGGCAAGCCCGTACCACCGCGCGGCCTCCACTGCGAGCTCGAGCTCGGCGGGGAAGCCGGGCCGCTCCCCGACCACGAGGACCACGGCGCCGCGGTCGCGGGCCCGGGCGGCGAGCGTCTGGGCCGCGGCATGCCTCACATGACGTGGCGGCGCCAGCACCACGAGGTCGACGCCGTCGAGGAGGACCGAGGCCGCGACGGCCCACTCGGCGGGCGCCGCGCGCACGACCACCAACCGCTCGAGGTCCAGCCCGTAGCCGGCGGCAGCGAGGACACCCAGCTCGTCCAGCCCTACCGTCCCGCACCACGACCCCGCGGCGGACGGGCCCGCCGCCACGGCCATGGCCAGGCTCGGCGCGCCGCTCCCGGTGCACCGGACGACGGTCCCCCGCCGCAGGCCGCCCTCGGGCAGCAAGGCGGCGATCGGGGGCAGCGCCGGGAGGAGACGCGTCCTGCTCGCGGCGGTGGGCCGCACCCGCCGGGCGAGCGCCCCGATCCTCGGTGTGGCGAACATACGTTCGCTACCATATCCCCGCTCCGGGAGGGGATGGCAAGTGGATTCGCGCCATCGTGGATAGCCGGATTCGCGTCATCGGGCCGCTCGCCTCGTGATGACGCGCTGGCTTCGTCGTCCTCGCCCGCACCGTCGTCTGCCGAGCCCACCCTCGAGCGACTGCCGGGCTTACGGTGTGAGTCTCTGCGGATCCCAGGGGGCGGATGGACGTTGTCGCGGCATCGGCCAGATGACCCCGTTCGACAATCGATCCGTGGAACCCTTTTCTGGCGGCGGTCTACGCGGAGTGCCGGCGGGTCGGCGCCGACACGGTCTCGAAGTCGCCATGCAGGACGAGCGGGTCAAGATCGGCACCGTTCGGCCAGGACACAGTGCCGTGATCGAGAACAACCTGGGCGAAGTACGCAGGGTCGCGAAGCGGTTCGAACATCGGTCCCCACAGTTCGCTGCTTAGGTCCACGTCCCGCACGACGCCATCGTCGAAGGTCAGCCGCAGTCCATGGGGCGCGATGACCTCGGCGCCCGTCACTCTCGGGATCCTCGTGATCTTCCTCATGGCAGTGGCTCGATGCTACCTGGATCCTCGTGCCTCGATGCTCGCTCCCAGGCACGCTCGAGCTCGGCCTGGTGCAACCGCTGCCAATTCCGCACCAGTCGCAAAGCTCGCCTCGGGAGCGTTCCGGCCAGGACTGAGCCGTCGTTGATCACGATCACCGCCTGACGATCGCCGTACTCAGCGTGAAAGTGAGGAGGTGAGTGATCACCCGGGTGCACGTACACGACGATCCCGTAGAACGCGGACAACCTCGGCACCGTCGTGACCCTACGTCGAAGGTGTGAGACAGCTCGGGATGACAGGCCATGCGCCCACGTTTCGCAGCTGTGCAGACAACTCGACGTTCTCAGTTTCGACGCTCCTCGGCTGACCGGCTTGCGCAGCGTGCGCGGTGGAGCGCGCTCGACAAGCTGGAGGCTGAGCTCGTGAAGCTCGCTCATCAGCTCGCGGAGCTTGCGGGCGTTGTCGAACAGCGGTTGGTGATCGGCGACTTCTTCCTCTGACAGCATGCGCGTGACGGTCTTGCCGTCGATCTTGCGCGTCCAGAACGCGCAGGGACCGTGCAGCTGCGGAGGCTCCCCCCGGCGATCGAGCGACACCATGGCAAGGCAGGATCAGCGGGCGTCACCCACGCCTCGTCGCGTAGAGCCGGTTACCCCTTCACCGACGGCCGGTGCAGAGACGGCTCGGGCTGGCCCCCAGTCCTCATGACCGTCATCTGAAAGGCGTCCTCACCGGCTTCGCTCCCTCTACGGGCGAGGGGGTGGAAGCATGCATCCTTTCGTACCGTGAGTCAGAAGGTTCCACTCGGCCAGGGAGGCCGAGATACTGGTCACTCCCTTCACAGGGGGGCCTCCAACTGCGCTGGGGACGTGCACCGGCCACAGCGACGGTCCGCTTGCCCCATTCTGACCGGTGCCCGTCGCCGGATCGTCGCCCCAGCTGACAAGCGTCCCCGGTGCGCTCGGCGGGCCCACCACGGCCAGGTCGTGTCCGGAACCGGCGGAGATGCACGTGGCCGTGCCGATGTAGCCAAATCCACCGATCCCCCACACGGGAGCCGGCACCAGGCTGTCGGTTGGGCATCAGC
>JAKAOD010000220.1:0-1417 GCA_021823365.1 Actinomycetes bacterium
AGCGCCGGGCGCGCCGTGCGCAGCGCCGGGCGCGCCGTCCGCAGCGCCGGGCGCGCCGTCCGCAGCGGCGGGCGCGCCGTGCGCTCCCGCGCGGACGTGTGCGGCGATCGCGGCCACCCGGACCGAGTCCGACGGTCCACCCGCCGGGCCGAGCTCGCCGCGGGCGAGCGCCTCGTTGTAGCCGGCGATGTCGCGCATCCCGTGCTCGGCGAGGACGTCGTATCGGCGCTCCATCTCCTTCACCGCCCACGCCAGCGCGTTCGCGGCCTTCTTCGGGTCGACGACCACCGGCGTGAGCAGGTGCGGCAACCCGTTGTACTGGCTGAGCTCCCCCCTCTTCGGGTCGACGAGGATCAGGCGGACCTCGTCGGGGGTGGCTCGCATCAGCACGGAGGTGACGAGCGAGTTGATGCACGAGGACTTGCCAGCGCCGGTCGCCCCCGAGATGAGCACGTGCGGCATCTCGGCGAGGTTGACGATCACCGGCCGCCCGGCGATGTCCCGCCCGAGCGCGACCTCGAGCGGATGGCTGGCGCGCGCCGCCTCCGTCGAGGAGAGGATGTCACCGAGCGCGACGAGCTGCCGCTGGCGGTTCGGCACCTCCACGCCGATCGCGGACCTGCCGGGGATCGGGGCGAGGATGCGGACGTCCGGAGACGCCATCGCATACGCGATGTCGCGGTGCAGGCTCGTCACCCGCGCGACCTTCACCCCGGCCCCGAGCTCCAGCTCGTAGCGGGTCACGGTCGGGCCGACCGTCCTGCCGACGAGACGCGTGTCCACCCCGTGGGCGGCGAGCGCTGCAACGAGCGCGTCCCCTGCCTGGTCGAGCAGCCGCTCGTCGTGCCGCTGCTCCCTCGAGCGCGCAAGGAGGCGGGACGGCGGCAGGCGCCACTCCCCCGCCGCCGGCTCCACCGGGGAGCCGCCGGCACCCAACCCGCCGTCGTGCTCCTCACCGCCGAGCGCGACGCGCCCGTGACCGGAGGGTGCGCCGTCGGCTGCGCTCTCCGCAGCGGCGCGGGCGAGGTCGCGGGCGGCGGCGTCGGCCACGTCGCCGGCCACATCGGTGCCGCCGGCGTCCCGAACCGGGCCCGCTGCGGCACCCGCCTCCGCGTCCCCGTCGAAGACGGTCCGTGCCGCGACGTCGAGCCCCGGGTCGGCTGACACAGTCCCTGTCCGCTCCTCGGCGCGCTCGATCCGGAGGTCCGTCCCGAGGTCGTGGACCTGCACCGGCCGGTCGACCGCCCGCCCGATCGCCGAGCCGGCCGCGACGAAGGGCCGTCCGAGGCTCCTCAGCCGCACGCCGGTCGCGAGCACGCCGCCGACCACACCCACCGCGAGGAGCAGGACGACCGAGCCTGCCGTGCCGAGCCCGTGCGCGAGCGGCTGCCCGAGCAGGGCGCCGAGGAAAGATCGG
>JAKAOD010000220.1:1427-5828 GCA_021823365.1 Actinomycetes bacterium
GGGGGTCCCTCCCGCGAGCTCGGCCAGCCCGCACGCGGCGAGCAGCGTGATCGCCGCGCCCACCCCGGCACGGCCCGAGAGGAGGTGCCGGCGGCCCGCGACCACCGCGACCCCGGCGGCCACGGCGGACGGCGGCAGCAGGAACCTCGCCCAGCCCACGGCGGCACCGACCCCGACGTCGACCGCGTGGCCCACCGCGCCCGCTTCGTCGCCGTACACGGCGAGCGCGAGCAGGACCCCTGCGGTGACGAGCGCGATCGCCCAGAGGTCGGCGCTGTGGTCGGAAAGCACCGCGCTTGCGGCCGAACCGCGGGTCCCTGCGCGGGCCCCGCCCCCTGCACGCGCTCCGGTTCCCGCGCGCGTCCGGCCGCTCCCAGCCGACGCGTGCCCGGGACTGCGCCGTTTGCCGGCGCGCCCCCGAGGCTCCCCATCGCCTGCGGACCGGGCGCTGGTGCGGCTGGACGCCGCCGGGCGCTTCGTGGCCACCACAGTGCCAAAGAGGCTACCGCCGCCGCTGCCTGCTCCGGGGGAGGCTGACCCCGTCCGACCAGGGCATTCGAGAGATGATCGTCGGACTGCCATCACCACGGGGACGATCGTCGGACCGCCATCACCACGGGGACGATCGTCAGACTGCCATCACCACGGGGATGATCATCGGGCGCCGCCGCGTCCGCTCGTTCACCAGGCGACCGAGCGCCCGGCGCGCGTGGCGGGTCAGCACCTCCACGTCGTGCGCACCCTCGTTCATGGCCTGGAGCAGGGCCTCCGCGACCGCATTGGACGCGTCGTCGAGCAGCTCCTCCGCCTCGGGCGCATGCACCCAGCCTTTCGTGGCGATCTGCGGCGCGCCCGTGAGGACCTTCCGCTGGAGGTCGACGGTGGCCACCACCATGACGACGCCCTCCTCGGCCAGCTGGCGCCGGTCGCGCAGCACCCCATGGCCGACGTCGCCCACCGTCCCGTCCACGTAGAGGTAGCCCGCCGGGACCGTGCCGTCCCGGTGCAGGCCGGACCCGTCGAGCCGCACGACGTCCCCGTCCTCGCAAAGAAGGACCTGGTCCGCCGCGACGCCCATCTGGCGGGCGAGCTCGGCGTGGTGGACGAGGTGCCGGTACTCCCCGTGGACCGGTACGAACGCTCTCGGCCTCGCCACCGCGAGCAGCGTGCGCAGCTCTCCTTGGCGGGCATGGCCGCTCACGTGAACGGCCTCGCTGCCGGAGTGGACAACCTCAGCGCCACGGCGGTGGAGCTCGTCGATGACCCGTCCCACCGACCATTCGTTGCCGGGGATCGGATGAGCGCTGATCACGACGACGTCGCCGGCGGCCACCTGGAACCACTTGTTGTCGCCGGTCGCCATGAGGGAGAGCGCCGACATCGGCTCGCCCTGGGAGCCGGTCGAGATCACGCACACGTCCCCCGGCGGCAACCGGTCGATGTCCTCGATCTCCACCAGCGTGCCGGCCGGCACGCCGAGAAGGCCGAGGCGCTGGGCCAGGTCGACGTTCTTCGCCATCGACCTGCCGAGGGTCGCGACCTGCCGACCGGACGCGGCGGCTGCGGAGATCACCTGCTGGACCCGGTGGATGTGGCTCGCGAAGCACGCGACGACGACGCGCCGTCCTGCGCTCGCCGCGAAGACCCTCGCCATGGTCGTGCCGACCGTGCTCTCCGAGGGGGTGAAGCCCGGCTCCTCCGCGTTGGTCGAGTCCGAGAGGAGCAGCGCGACCCCCTCGTCCGACGCGATGGCGCCGATCCGGGCGAGATCGGTGCGCCGACCGTCGACCGGTTGGAGGTCGAGCTTGAAGTCCCCGGAGTGCAGGACGACGCCCTGCGGCGTGTGGAACGCGAGCGCGAACGCGCACGGCACCGAGTGCGTGACCGGGATGAACTCCACCTCGCAGGGGCCGATCGCCCGCCGCTCGCCGTCCGCCACCACGACGTACCGTGCGCGCCCGGCGAGCCCGGCCTCGTCGATCCGGTTGCCCGCGAGCCCGAGCGAGAGCTCCGACCCGTAGATGGGGACCTCGAGGTCGCGCAGGAGGTAGGCGAGACCCCCGACGTGGTCCTCGTGCCCGTGGGTGAGGACGACGGCTTCCACGCGGTCCGCGTGCTCCCTCAGGTACGTGAAGTCGGGCAGCACGAGGTCCACCCCCGGCATGTCGGGATCGGGGAACATCACCCCGCAGTCGACGACGACGATGCGGCCGTCGACCTCGATGCACGCGCAGTTCCGCCCGATCTCGCCGAGGCCGCCGAGGAAGGCGACCCGGACGGTGGATCGCTTGACCACCTGGATGCCCGTCGCCCGCCTCAGGACGCGGCGCGCACGGGCGCAGCTCCGAGCCGGGTGAGGATGCGCAGCGCTTCCCCCTCGAGCTCCGGCGGAGCCTCGCCCAGCGGAAGCCGGCACTGCCCGACGCGCAGGCCGAGCGCGCGGCAGGCCGACTTCGCGGGCATCGGGTTCGGGAACTGCTCCGTCGACTCGAAGTCGTAGGACTCGACGAGCCGTGCGTTCTCGGTCCTGGCCGCCTCGAGGTCGCCGTCGCGCGCGGCCATCACCATTCGGCGCATCTCGGGCCCGGCCCAGTGCGAGCACACCGAGATCACCCCGACGCCGCCGATCGCGACGAGCGGCAGCGTGAGCGAGTCGTCACCGCTGTAGAGCTCGAAAGAGCTCGGCGCGTGCACGAGCAGTCGCGCAGCGCCCGCAGGGTCGCCGGCGGCGTCCTTCACGCCGACGACGTTGCTGACCTCGTGGGCCAGCCGGAGCATGGTCGGCTGCGAGATCCGCCTGCCCGTGCGCACCGGGATGTCGTAGAGCACCATGGGCAGGTCGGTCGCGGCGGCGACCGCGGCGAAGTGCGCGAACAATCCGTCCTGCGACGGGCGGTTGTAGTACGGCGTCACGACGAGGATCCCGTCGACCCCGCACTCGGTCGCCAGCTTCGTGAGCGCGATCGAGTGGCCCGTGTCGGCCGTGCCGGTGCTGGCGAGGACCGGGATCCCCACCGCGTCCGAGACGTTGCGCCACAGCTCGCGCAGCTCCTCGTCGGAGAGGACCGGCCCTTCCCCCGTGGTGCCGCCCAGCACGAGCCCGTCGCTCCCGTGGTCGACGAGCCAGCGTGCGAGCGCGACCGCCGCGTCCACGTCCAGCGATCCGTCGGGAGCGAACGGAGTCACCATCGCGGTGACGACCGCGCCGAAGCGGGCGGGCTGCATCCCCGCACGCTACCAGCGTCAGGGTCAGGCGACGCTCCTCGCGGCAGGTGAGCCGTCCGCCTCCGCGTCGACCTCCTGGGCCGTGTCGACGAGGTCTTCGAAGCCGATCGCGCCCATCTCGGTGAACTTCGCGCGAAGCCAGCCTCCTGCCGCGTCGAGGAGGCCGAGCTTCTTCAGGTTCGGCACGATCTTCGAGAAGAGGAGCACCTGGAACTCGTCGCGTTCGGGGGACCGGGACGTGACGGTGACCACGTCCTCGGCGGGCACCTCGAGCCGCTCCCACACCTCTTGCATCATCATGCGGTCCTTCATCCGCACCGCCGCCTCGAAGGCGAACTCCTGGCGCTCACGAAGCTCCGCGTCGGTGAGCTCGGCGTAGTAGTCCTGGAGGCTGACCACGCCGAACGCCACGTGGCGCGCCTCGTCGGCCATCACGTAGCGGAGCATCTGCTTCAAGAGCGGCTCCTGGGTCATCGCGTGGATGAAGCCGAACGCCGCGAGGGCGAGCCCCTCGACCATGATCTGCATGCCGAGGTACGTCATGTCCCAGCGGCGGTCGCCGATGATGTCGTCGAGCAGCAGCCCCAGGTGCGCGTTGATGGGGTAGTGGCCCGACAGCTTCTCGTCGAGGTAGCGGGAGAAGACCTCGACGTGGCGCGCCTCGTCCATGACCTGGGTCGCCGCGTAGTACTTGGCGTCGATCCACGGGACGGTCTCCACGATCTTGGCGGTGCACAAGAGCGCCCCCTGCTCCCCGTGCATGAATTGGGACAGCATCCAGTTCTGGTTCTCGATGCCGAGGCGGAGCCACTCCTCGTCGCCCCAGCGCTCGAGCGCGGTGCCCGCGACGTCCTCGGGCGCCCACCGCAATCCGGCGTTGGCAGCCTGGTTCAGCATCACGACCCGCTCCTGGTCGACCTCGACCTCCCACGGCAGGTCGGTGCGGGCGTTCCACTGCGCGGTCTTTGCCTTCTCGTAGAGGCGGTCGAGCCGCGGCCTCGCCCCCTTCTCGTAGTCCCACGTGAACTCGGCCGGGCACGGGTCGGCGACGGCGTGATGCCCGTCGGGGTCCTCGTGGCCGACGGTCGCCAGCACCGCCGCGCGGTCCCCGACGTCGTGGCGGCCGATGAGCTCCTCGTTGCTCCGGCCCGCTGCGTCCACTCCCGCCACTGCGTC
>JAKAOD010000221.1 GCA_021823365.1 Actinomycetes bacterium
GCGGCCCTCGGTCGCGATGTTGGAGCCGTCGACGACGACGTGCTCCGCCGTGCGAGCCGCCGCCTTATGCGCGCTCAGGCGCGCCTCCGACCGAATCGTCGAGCAGCTGCTCGAGCTCGAGCTCGTGTATCGCGTGCGACCCGGTCGCCGGGCTGCCGGACTCGCCCCGGGTCACCGCACGGATGCGGTAGCGGTCGCCGAGAAGGCGTCGCAGCTGCTCTCCGGCGAAGCGCCATGCGCCCATGTTCCACGGCTCGTCCTGGAGCCACACGAGCTCCTCGGCCGCCGGGTAGCGGTCGAGCAACTCGACGAGCGCTCGATCGGGCCAGGGGTAGAGCTGTTCGACGCGGACGACCGCGACCGGCGCCCCCCAGTTCCCCCGCTCGGCGAGCTCGTCCCGCCGCGCCACGGCGTCGAAGGCGACCTTTCCGCTCACGCAGACGATCCTGCGCACCTCGGCCCGCGCCAGCCGCTCCGGCGCCGCCGGGTCGTCGAGCACCGCGTTCCAGGTCCCCGAGACGAGCTCATCGATCGCCGAGCGCGCGTGGCGCGACCTGAGCAGGGATTTCGGCGTCAGCACGACCAGCGGCTTGCGCACCGGACGCTTCGCCTGGGCCCGCAGCAGGTGGAAGTACTGCGCCGCAGTCGTCGGCTGGGCCACGGTGATGTTGCCCTCGGCCGCGAGCTCGAGGAACCTCTCCGGCCGCGCCGAGGAGTGCTCCGCACCCTGGCCCTCGTAGCCGTGGGGCAGCAACAGCACGAGGCTCGACGACTGCCCCCACTTCTCCTCCGCGGCGACGAGGAAGTTGTCGATGATGATCTGCGCGCCGTTGGCGAAGTCCCCAAACTGCGCCTCCCAGCAAACCAGCGCTTCCCCGGCTTCGCCCGAGTAGCCGTACTCGAAGCCGAGCCCCGCGTACTCCGAGAGCAGTGAGTCGTAGAGGAGGAACCGCCCTCGTCCGGCGCCTTCGGCGGTCATGTCGCCGAGCGGGGCGGCGAGCCCTGCGAGCGGGACGTGCTCGGCCCCGGTCTCGTAGTCGACCAGGACCCCGTGCCGCTGGGAGAACGTCCCGCGGCGACTGTCCTGGCCGGTCAGGCGGACGTCCGTCCCCTCGGTGAGCAGCGCCCCGAAGGCAAGCGCCTCGCCGAGCGACCAGTCGACCTCGCCGCGGGCGTAGAGCTCCGCCCGCTGGGCGAGCTGGCGTGCCAGCTTTGGGTGCACGGTGAAGCCATCCGGCGCCTCGTGCAAGCGCGCCGCGATCGCATCGAGCGTGGCTCGCTCCACACCGGTGAGAAGGCCGAGGGTCGGGACTTCGCTGCCTTTTCGCTCCGGCAAGCGATCGACCCGCGGCGGGGCGGCCGAACGGGTCTCGTCGAGGGCGGCCTGGAGTCGGGCCGAGAAGTCGTCGAGCGCCTGCTCGGCCTCCTCGAGGTTGATGTCGCCCCGCTTCACGAGCGCCTCGGTGTACAGCTTGCGGACCGAGCGGTGGCGGTCGATCTCCTTGTACATCAGCGGCTGCGTGTAGCTCGGGTCGTCTCCCTCGTTGTGGCCGTGGCGGCGATAGCAGACGAGGTCGACGACCACGTCCTTCTTGAACGCCTGCCGGAAGCCGAAGGCGAGTCGCGCGACACGCGCGCAGGCTTCGGGATCGTCGCCGTTGACGTGGAAGATCGGCGCCTGGACCATCTTCGCGACGTCGGTCGCGTAGACCGACGAGCGGGCTTCGGTGGGCGGGGTCGTGAAGCCGAGCTGGTTGTTGATGACGAGGTGGACCGTCCCGCCGGTCCGATAGCCCCTGAGCTGGGAGAGGTTCAAGAGCTCGGCGACGACCCCCTGCCCGGCGAAGGCCGCGTCCCCGTGGAGGAGCACCGGCAGCACAGGGAAGCGGTCCGGTTCGCGCTCGCGGTCCTGCTTGGCGCGCGCCATGCCCTCGACGACGGGGTCGACGGCCTCGAGATGGGACGGGTTCGACGCGAGGGTGACCGGCAGCGTGACGCCGGCGTGACCCACGAACTTGCCCGAGGCCCCCTTGTGGTACTTCACGTCGCCGGAGCCCTGGACGGTCTCAGGGTCGAGGTTGCCCTCGAACTCCGCGAAGATCTCCGCGTAGGACTTGCCGACGATGTTGGCGAGGACGTTGAGCCGACCGCGGTGGGCCATGCCGAGCACGGCTTCCGAGATTCCCCCGCGAGCGGCTGCCTCCAAGAGCGCGTCGAGGAACACGATCGCGGACTCCCCGCCCTCGAGGCCGAAGCGCTTCTGGCCGACGTAGCGAGTGTGGAGGAACCGCTCGAACGCCTCCGCGGCGTTCAGCCGCCCGAGCACGTGCCGTTGCTCCTCTGGGCCGAGCGTCGCAGGCACGCCCTCGACGCTGCGCTGGATCCACTGCTTCTCGGCCGGCTCCTGGATGTGCATGTACTCGATGCCGATCGTCCGGCAGTAGGCGTCGCGCAGGACCTCGAGGATCCGGCCGAGGCTGAGCGCGTCGGTGCCGGCGAGCCCGCCCGTGGCGAAGGTCCTGTCGAGGTCCCAGACCGACAGGCCGTAGCTCTCGGGGTCGAGATCGGGGTGCATCGGCGGCGGCGCCGTGGCGAGCGGGTCCAGCTGTGCGATCAGGTGGCCGCGCACCCGGTACATGTTGATGAGCCCCTGGACCCGCATCTGCTTCTCGACGGCCGACCGCTCCCGCATCTGGCTCGCCAGCGGAGCGCTGTCCCGGCGCCAGTGGGCAGGGTGGTGCGGCACGCCGAGCGAGGCGAAGACCTCCTCGTAGAAGCCCTGCTCGCCGACCAAGTGCTCGTGCACCCGCGCGAGGAACAGCCCCGACTCGGCGCCCTGGATTATGCGATGGTCGTAGGTGGAGGTCAGCGTCACGACCTTGCCGACGCCGATCTCGGCGAGCGTGCCGGGGTCGGCCGCCAGGTACTCCGCGGGGTAGTCGAGCGCCCCGATGCCGATGATCGCTCCCTGACCCGCCATCAAGCGGGGAACCGACTGGGTCGTGCCGAGCGTGCCGGGGTTGGTGATCGTCACCGTGACCCCCGCGAAGTCGTCGACGCCGAGCTTGCCGGTCCGCGCCCGCCGCACGAGGTCCTCGTAGGCGTGGACGAAGCCGGCGAAGTCCAACGTGTCGGCCTGGCGGACGCAGGGGACGAGCAGGTTGCGCGACCCGTCGGCACGCTCGACGTCGATCGCGATCCCGAGGCCGACATGGGCGTGGCGGACCACGCCCGGCGAGCCGCTGCCGTCGGCGTCCTCGACGAAGCTCGAGTTGAGCGCCGGGACGCTCGAAAGGGCGCGCACCACCGCCCAGCCGATCAGGTGGGTGAAGCTCACCTTCCCGCCGGCGGCGCGGGCGAGGTGCTCGTTCAAGACCCGGCGGTTGACCTCGAGGAGCTTGGCAGGGACGGGACGGACGCTCGTCGCCGTCGGCACCGACAGGCTGCGGACCATGTTCTCGACGACTCGAGCCGGCGCGCCGCGAAGGGGCGTGGCACCCGCGCCCGCCGCCGCTGCGATGCGGGCACCGCCCGGCGCCCCGGACGGCTGCACCGCGGGCGCGGCTACGCCTGGCGCTGCCGTGGCCGCGCCGACGGCGGGGACGGCGCCGGCGAGGGCCGTGCCGGGCGGCGGCGCGCCCATGCTCTTGTAGTCTGCGAAGAACTCCTGCCAGCTCGCGCTCACCGACGACGGGTCCGTCCGGTACGCCTGGTACATCTCCTCGACGAGCCAGGCGTTCAGCCCGAGGGCGCCTGCGGCCGATGGCAGGCGTGCAGCCGCCACCCGATCCTCCTGGTCAACCACCTGGGCGATCCTATCCCGGCGGACGTCAGGTTCCGTCGCCCGGTCCGTCTCCGCGCGTGCCTCGCGGCGGCCGAGACCCGGGGACCGCCCGACCGGGCTGGTAATGTTGCCCGGACCGCTCGGCATCGGGGGCGCCGCCTCGGTGGCGTTGGGGCGTGCCGAGGCGCGGCCGCCTCGGTGCCGGGCGTCGGCGCCCAGCGCGCCGGCCGGCGAGCCCGGGGAAGAGGGCGATGATCCGCTTCGACAACGTCACGCTGAGCTACAAGGGCAGCCCGCCTGCCCTCGACGGGATCTCGCTCGAGATCCAGAAGGGGGAGTTCGTCTTCCTGGTCGGGCCGTCGGGGTCGGGGAAGACCACGTTCTTGAAGCTGCTCCTGCGGGAGGAGGTTCCCGATTCCGGGACGATCTGGGTCGCCGGCCGCGACATCGGCGCCCTGTCGCACTGGCGCGTCCCTTACCTCCGGCGAAACCTTGGTTGCGTGTTCCAGGACTTTCGCCTCCTGCCGAGCAAGACCGTCTCGGAGAACGTCGCCTTCGCCCTGGAGGTGATCGGCCGCCCGCGCAACGTCGTCGTCAATCAGGTCACCCAGGTCCTGGAGCTCGTCGGGCTCGGCCAGAAGCATGCCCGGATGCCGCACGAGCTGTCCGGCGGAGAGCAGCAGCGCGTGGCGATCGCCCGTGCCTTCGTCAACCGTCCGCTGGTCCTGCTCGCCGACGAGCCGACCGGCAACCTCGATCCGGCGACGAGCCAGGGGATCATGAAGCTGCTCGACCGGATCAACCGGACCGGCACGACCGTCGTCATGGCGACCCACGACGTCGGCATCGTGGACACGATGCGGCGCCGGGTCGTCCAGCTCGAACGGGGCCGGCTCGTGCGCGACCAGGCGCGAGGCGTCTACGGCTACGCGGACGACGCGACCATCTCCGGCCGCGGCATGCGGGCGATCTCGATCGTCGACACCTCCGGCGAGGAGCTCGGCGCGCCAGGCCTCCCGACGGGCCGGGTGGCGACCGTGCGGGCGCGCCGCGGCGAGCGCTGAGGCCCGGCTCTCGCGATGGCGGTGCCTCTCGAGTACGCGGCGCGGGAGACCGTCGCCAACCTCTGGCGCAACCGGATGATGGCCCTGGCGGCGATACTGACCGTCGCCGTCTCGCTCTCGCTCGTCGGCACGGCGTTGCTGCTGCGCCAGGCCGTGAATCGTCAGATCGGGCAGTGGAGCGACAACGTCAGCCTCCAGATATTCATGAAGGCGGACGCCACGCCCCAGCAGCTCGGCGATGTCAGGATGATGATCGCCCAGACGCCGCAGATCACGCGCTGCGGCTACCTCGACCACCAGAGGTCCTACCAGCAGGCGAGGCAGGTCCTCGCCGGCTCGCCGACGGCGATCGCGGCGCTGACGCCCGCCACGACGCCGACGGTGTTCAAGTGCCAGCTGGAGCGACCCGGGGACGCCCCGGCCGTGGCCGCCACCTTCAACACCGGCGTCCCCGGGGTCTACCAGGCGACGTCGCCCAGCCGGAGCATCCACGTCCTCCAGCAGGTTGCCAACGTGCTCCAGCTCATCCTCCTCGTGATCGCGATCGTGCTCCTCGTCTCCTCCCTGGTCCTGATCCTCAACGCGATCCGCATGGCGATCTTCGCCCGACGGCGCGAGGTCGGCGTGATGAAGCTCGTCGGCGCCACGAACTGGTTCATCCGCGTCCCGTTCATGCTCGAAGGCCTCGTGCAGGGACTGCTCGGGGCGATCGCCGCCGTCGTCATCGTCCTCCTGTCCAACATCGGGGTCGGCTACCTGATCCGCCACTACAAGATCTCGGTGTTCGGGGCGGCGGTGCTGCCGGCGCACGACCTCGTCATGACCGAGCTCGTCGTCGTGCTGATCGGGCTCGTCGTCGGGGTCGCCGGCTCCTCGATGGCCGTCCGCCGCTTCCTCGACGTCTGAGCTTCGTGCCGGTCCGCGCCCTCGCGGCGGCCGGGAGCTGGGGCGCGAGCCGCGTCGCGACCGGCGTCGT
>JAKAOD010000222.1 GCA_021823365.1 Actinomycetes bacterium
TCACTGCTATACGATCATGGGATTCGACCCGCCAGAAGTGGTGGGAGACCTCTCCTCGATCGGCATCGGTCAGCGCGACGTCGTGACGCACCGGGTCGTGCTGGTAGTCACGGACAAGCTTGTCGACTGGGCCACCCAAGGTGGCCGAGAACAGGAGGGTCTGGCGCGAGGCGCGGGTTCTGTCGATCAGGCGGCACACCGCGGGAAGAAAGCCCATGTCGGCCATCCGGTCGGCCTCGTCGACGACCACCATGTCCACGTGCGACAGGTGGACAGAGCCTCGTTCGACAAGGTCGGTGAGTCGTCCAGGACAGGCCACGAGCACGTCGACGCCGCTTCGCAGGGCTGCCACCTGCTTCGCGTACCCGACGCCGCCGTAGATCGAGGCCACCTGGGCCCCGATGACCGCGGCCAAGGAGGTCATCACGTCCTCAATCTGGGCTGCGAGCTCACGGGTGGGGACGAGTACGAGAGCGGTCGGATGCCGGCGACCACGCCGGCCGGCACGAGGCGTTGAGGCGAGCCGGGACAGGACCGCCAACCCGAACGCAAGCGTCTTGCCCGCCCCCGTGGGTGCCTTGCCGCTGACGTCGCGCCCGGCAAGGGAATCGGGCAAGGTGGCCGCCTGGATCGGGAAGGGGGTGACGATCCCTCGCTGCTCCAAGGCCGCCGCCAGCGCCCGGGGAACGCCGAGGTCCGAGAAGCGGACGGGCGTCGCGAGAGGGGGAGAGGTGCTCATGAGACTCCAGTCGGTCCAGTCAGGGGATGGCCGACTCGATGAAACGTCTCGTAGGCCTGGCTGGCTCCAGCTCTGCCAGCCGCCGACGGGGAGGTCCCCGCGGCATCGGTGTCAGGATAGCCGAGCCCGAGGGCCAGGTGAGACCGCCGATCGGGGGCGGGCTAGCGTATGGGTGCGCGTCGCCGGCGCGTGCCCGGATCCGTCGGCAAAGACCCTGGGGGACTGCTCAACGGCGACGTTCTCCGCCGAATCGATCCGCCCGGGCTTTCGAGAGACGAGGGCGAGTGCCCAAGAAGCCTGCGCAGATGCCCGACCAGGACCTGGTCCGTTTGTATCTGAACGAAGTCGGGCGCCACCGGCTACTCACGAAAGACGACGAGACCCGGCTCGCCCAAGAAGCCGAGGCGGGTCGCCACGCTCGAGCCGAGCTGGCCGCAGACGGGGACCGCAGCCCTGCCCGCGTCCGTGACCTTCGCCGGGCGATACGGGTGGGGGACGCCGCGGTGGAGGCCTTCGTCAAGGGCAACCTCCGTCTCGTGGTGTCGATCGCCAAGAGGTACCAGGGCACCGATCTGCCACTGCTGGACCTGATCCAAGAGGGCAACCTCGGGCTCCTGCACGCCGTCGAGAAGTTCGACTGGCGAAAGGGTTTCAAGTTCTCCACCTATGCCACCTGGTGGATCCGCCAGGCGATCACCCGGGGAATCGCCAACGGCGGGCGAACCATCCGGCTGCCCGTCCATGCGAGCGACCTCCTCAACCAGACGCTCAAGAGCCGGGCTCGCCTTGAAGCCACGCTCGGCCGGCGACCGAGCATCTCCGAGCTGGCCACCGACCTCGAAGTGAGCGTCGAGAGGGTCGTCGACATCCTCCACCACGCGGCCACGCCCGGCTCGCTTTCTGAGCCATTGGGCCATGACAGTGACGCCGAGCTGGGGGACGTGCTGGAAGACCGAGGAGCGCTGTCGCCACCCGAGGCTGCCGTAGCCGCCCTGATGCCGGCCGAGGTGTCCAAGATGCTTGTCACCCTCGACGAGCGAGAACGAGAGATCATTCGCCTCAGGTACGGCCTGGACCGCGCGGAGCCGCGCACCCTCGAAGAGGTCGGCCTCTGCTTCGGTCTCACCCGCGAGCGGATCCGCCAGATCGAAGCGCGCGCCATGTCGAAGCTGCGTCACCCCACCGCCAGTGGGGATCTCCATGAGCAGCTCATCAGCGAGTACGGGTGACGGCGACTGCTGCAAGCCGTGCGCGCCGGCCGGCGCGCCACCGGAGCTGCGCCGAACCCAGCTGGTAGGTGTAGGGTCCAAAAACACGATACACCGCTTGAATTGGGGCTTCTCGGTAAGGGCATCGTGCAGTAGCACCACAGGTAGGCAGCCTGATGAGATGCCGGCGACCAGCTTCTCACCCCCGGTCGTACCGCGGTGGGTGGACCATCCGTGGATGCTGGTCAGCGCCGCAATTGGGTTTCCAGGACTCACAGCGTTGTGAGCTTGGGGCGGTCTTGGTGCGGTCGTCAGTACGAAGGGCGCTAGAGCATGAGTCTCTCCAGGTCACAGCCCTCATCGCGTTTTTGGACCCTTCGAGCTGCATAGCGCTGCATTGGGCATGCCCTGTGCAGCGCTCGGACGCCGCCCACCTCGATACGCGAACCCGCAGCGTGCCGCCCCGCCCGTGCCCCGGGCGCGCCGCCATTTTGCCCTACGCAGGAGTTGATTGAGTAGGACCCCACGAATTCGCCCCAGAAACGACAGGTCGCTGACCCAAACATGCTGGTCAGCGGCCTGTGCGTATACAAACAGGCGCGAAAAGCGCCCGTACTTGGTGGCGGGGGTTCAGGGCCAGCACGCACCTTCGGGCGACAGACCGGGCGAACTCCCTGGTCACCGTCCTGCCCTATGCGGCCACCTGGGCGGCTGCCCTCCTCGCTCGTCGGTCTGCGCCTGCCCCTGTCCCGAGATTCTCGGTCCCACTGGGCGCTGCACGCCACCCTGGTCAGCCCAGCCGCGGCAGCACGTCGAAGTAGTCGCCGTCGAGGGGCCGCAGGACGTCGAAGTGTCGGCGGTCAAGGCTGGCGATCGCGCGCGTCCGGTACCGCTCGGCCAGGATCACGACCGATGCATCCGCGACGCCGATCTGCTGATCCGGGTAGCTGGCAATCACCCCCCGGGAGCGGCGAAGCCCCTCTTCGTCGAACGCCACCAGGTCCCACGCTCCGCTGACCAGCTCCTCGAGCACGGCCAGCTCTTCCTCCACGCCGTGCCGGGTGGCCACGAGGTAGTCGAGCTCGGCCACCACGAACGGAGAGACGACCAGGGCATCTGCTGAGGCGATCACCGCCGACACCGCGTCATGGTCAGGCTCAGAGGCGTCGAAGAACGCCAGCAGTGCGCTGGTGTCCACGATGACCGCAGGCACCGTCACCGCTCCCCGAAGCCGACAAGCAGCTCCTCGGCCTGGCGGGCGATCGGCCTCCCGCTCGAGTACAGAGCGCCACGAGGACGGGGGCGAACACCACCGACCGACACACGGATCGACTCGCGGATGATCTCTGCCTCGGACACCCCGCGCTCAGCAGCAGCCCGCTTGACCGCCACCTTCAGGTCCTCCGGCAGGTACAGCGTCGTCTTCTCCATCGAATATATGGTACCACCGGTGGCGGTTGTGCTGTCGTCTCGCTCCATGGTGCCCCAGCCCGTCCGCGCCCGTCGGTGCCGAGAACGTCATCCACCGCCTGCGAGCTGGACTTTGACGGTTGGACTCGGAAGCAGAGATCATCCACCGATGACCCCTCATGGCCTTCCCGGTCGGCCAACTATCGCCAAGGGAACCACCGCCGTCGTGCTCCGCTTGGCCGACGAGAACCCGACCTGGGGCTACCGCCGCATCCACGGCGAGCTTGCCACCATGGGCGTCACGATCGCCCCATCCAGCGTCTGGGCGATACTGAAGCGCCTCGGTGTCGACCCGTCACCGCGGAGGTCGGGACCGACCTGGGCGGAGTTCCTCGCCGCGCAAGCGAAGGGCCTGATGGCCTGTGACTTGCGACGTCGACACCGTGTTCCTCCAACGGCTCTACGTGCTCATCTTCATCCACCACGACAGTCGTCTCGTGCGCATCGCCGGCGTCACGTCGAACCCGCTCGCCGGCTGGGTCACTCAGTGTGCCCGGAATCTCTCGATGGAGCTCGCCGACCAGGCGAGCACGGTCAAGTTCCTCATCCACGATCGCGACACCAAGTACACCAGCTCCTTCGACGCCGTCCTCGCCGGCGACGCCGTCAGGATCGTAAGGAGCCCACCCTGCGCACCCGGGCCAACGCCATCTGCGAGCGCGTGATCGGGACCTTGCGACGTGAGTGCCTCGACCGGATGCTCATCCTCGGCCGCCGCCATCTGGAGACCGTCCTCGACGAGTACCTCGAGCATTGCAACTCGCACCGTCCCCATCGGCCTCTCAGCACGCGTTCGCCGTCCGCTTTCGACTGGCTTCCGGCGCCGATCGACGACATCGACCCCGCCCGGGTGCGAAGAACGGACCGTCTGGGTGGGCTCGTCCACGAGTACCGGCTGGCGGCCTGAGCTGGACGGACGGGGTTCTCGGCACCCACAGGTTGCTACACGACCGCCGAGTCGGCCCACATCTACCGGGACTTCGTCCAGGCTTCGGCGACCGTCTCCATTACCGACGACGCGGTCGAGGAGCGCTTCGGCAAACGGGCTCACAATCCCTACCTGCCCGCGGCGGGGTTCGCCGACACTGACGTCGCCGTCCCGTGGTGGGACGGGCGCCGGCTCAGACTCCGCTTCGGTTGATCCGAGCCGCCGTGGTGTTAGGCCCTACACCTAACGTGGGAGTCCAGGCTAGCGGTCGGAGAGTCGCCGAGCGTCGACGAGGTCATGGATGACCTGGAAGTCGCCAACGTTCTCGGTGAGAAGGGGCACTCCTTCCACGTGGGCGGTGGCCGCGATGGCGAGGTCGAGCTGGCGCCGTCTCGGGTTGCCACCGCGACGGGCCACTGCGGCGGCGAGCTGACCCCAGACACGGGCGACGTCGACGCTCACGGGCAGGGGGTCGAACGTCGCCTCGATCACCGATAGCCGAGCGATGCGGCGCGCTCGCTCGTCATCGTCGTCAGCGACGAGGACACCGAAGTGCAGCTCGGTGATCGAGACGACGCTGATGGCGGCCTCGACGTCGTCAGGCGGAGGCAGCTCCCCGATGAGCACCGACGTGTCGAGCAGAGCCCTCACGAAGCGAAGGGGTCCACGACGCCGGCCGGCAGTCGCTCGAGGTCGACATCCAGCCCTCGTGGCGCCTCTTCGCGCCACATACCAGCGAGTACGGCACCGCGAACCCAGCGGCGGCGGTGCACCGGACCGAGCTCAGCCACGGGACGACCGGCGACGGTCACGGTGATGGTCTCGCCGGCCTCGGCCCGACGGAGCACCTCACCGACGTTGTTCCGTAGCTCTTTCTGTGCGATATCGCTCACGCCGACCATGGTAGCAGGACTGCTACCATGGTCGGTTCAAGGGCGCGAGGGGCTCGTGGTCGAACCCACCTTGAGGCGGCGGTGTCCGACCCTGTCCGTGCCGAGAACGTCATCCACCACCTGTGAGCTGGACGTTGACGGTTGTACTCGGGAGCAGCGAGCATCCAGCGATGACCCTCTCGTTCCTCTACCGAGCGTTCTGCCACGTCCTCCAGGTCGTCGGTCTCCTCGGTCGCAGCGACACCGATCTCGCCATCGAGGTTGTCATGGGTCGCCACGAGGTGGCAGTCCTCTGGCGCCAGGTGCCACGTCCCGCACTCGAGCCAGCGGATCGGGCGGTCCTGGCCGGGCTGGCGCGGTTGCTCCCTCGCCGACGACTCGGGCGCTTCTTCGTCCAACCGGCAACCTTGCAGCGCTGGCACCGTGACCTCGTCGCCAAGCGCTGGACCTACCCACACCGCCGGACCGGTCGGCCCCCGATCGCCGAGGGCACCACCGCCCTCGTGGTCCGCTTGGCGAAGGAGAACCCGACCTGGGGATATCGCCGCATCCACGGTGAGCTCGCCATCATGGGCATCACGA